>NZ_JBEXLP010000074.1:0-33809 GCF_040610035.1 Streptomyces sp. NPDC004542 | reverse complement strand
CGCCCGGCGCGCCCGGGCTCGGGCGGGGGGGCGCTCCACCGGGGGGGGCCCGGGCCCCCGCCGGGCGCGCCGCCCCCCCACCGGGATCCCGAGGGCGGATGCGCGGCTAGGCCGCCTTGGACCGCGCCCCGCGCGCGCCCGGGGCGGACTCCTGGGCGTCCTCGAGCGGCCAGGTCTCGTCCTCCCCGAAGTCGGGGGCCTGGAAGGGGTTGGTCGCCGGAGGCGGCGATGCCGCGGCGGAGCAGCGGGGCTGCCCTTCCGGGGCGGAGAAGAGCGACGTCAGTTCGATGGGAGGACTCTCTTTCGTTACAGGTACCCGGAGGGCCTGGGTGTGCCGAGACCGGGCACAGCGGTCCTACAGCTTGGTCATCTTCGCGTAGGGGCTCAAGATCCGCATTTGCGCCGAACCGAAATCCACGAGCGCCGCGATTCCGTCCTCGATGCCGATCACCCGGCCGAGGCCGTACACGTCATGGGTGACCTGGTCGCCCACGGCGAAGTGCTTGGGGGCCGGCGTGACCGGGGCCTTGAAGGGGCTGGTAGGCAGATGACGCTTCGGCGCAGCAGGCTTTGTCATGCTTCAGTATGCGCCCACGCGCAGCCCCCTTGGCTGTGTCGGTCGGCACAGATCCGTGAGACGGGAACCGCTTCATGCCACTGAGCTGGGGTTTCCAGACCTGGCGGGGCGAAACCGGATCGCAGTATCTCCTTCGCCGACCAAGGAGACACCCGTCGGCACCGACCGCGCGTCACCTCTTGCCCGGTACCGCCGGAGCGGGGCCGCCGGACACCACCGGGAAGTGAGCAGGCCGACCGTTCCACGGCTGCGGCCAGGGAACTTGGTGCTGGTGACCGACGGTCGCTTCGCGCAGAGCACCGGGCCGGTCCGCAGCGTCGACCGGAAGCGGAACCGAATGGAGCTGGTCGTGCGGATCTTCGGAGACGACACCCGCGTCGACGTACCCCCCGACCCGGTGGAGAAGGTGCCCAGCGCCTGAGCCGGGGCGTGCGCGAAGGCCGGCCCGAGAGGAAACCCTCCCGGGCCGGCCCCCGACCCGCACGCGCGCTCCCACGGGTTCCTACTGCCGCCGTTGGCCGAGGACACAGAACTCGTTGCCCTCGGGGTCCGCCATGACGACCCACGACTGGTCACCCTGGCCGATGTCGACACGCTTGGCGCCATGAGCCTCGAGCCGTGCCACCTCGGCCGCCTGGTCGTCGGGCCGGAAGTCGAGGTGCAGCCGGCTCTTGGCCTTCTTGGCCTCGTCGATCCGGACGAAGTCCAGCCCGGGCAGGCGATCCGGCGCCGGGCGGATCTCGAACTCGTCGTCGGAGGAGTGGACCACGACCCAACCGAGAGCCTCGGCCCACCACTGCCCCAAGGCCACCGGATCGACCGAGTGAACGATCACCTGTTCCCATTCCAAGGTCATCCGGCGAGCATAGGCCGACCGGGTCCCGGGGCCCACCGCTTTTCCCCGGCGTGCCCGCGGCCGGAACGGCGCCCCGGCCGTCCCTCTCCGGTCACGCCGGCACGGTCATGCCGGCACCGTCACGCCGGCACCGTACGGTCACGTCGGCACGGTCACCCGCGCGGACGCTCGAAGGTGAGCAGCAGTCCATCGACGGCGCCGGGACCTACGCGGCCCTTGACGTCGGCGGAGGTGATGGCCTTGAGACCCCAGCCGTCCTCCGCGTGCTTGTTCAGGACCTTCTCCAGTTTGTCGCTGTCCAGCGCGTCGCCGATCAACGACTCCCGGAAGGTGACGACCTTGTATTCGTACGCGTAGGGGCTGTTCATCGCCGCTGAGTCCTCCTGTCGGCCCGGCCGGGCCGGGGTGTGATTGCCGGAAGCCAGACAATCACCCTCGGGACGCCGCTGTCGTGGCCGTGGGACTCCGGGGCGGCTACCAGGCGAGGGCGTCCGCCGCGTTGTCCTCCCAGTACGTGACGGCGGCGGCGCTGTTGAAGAAGACACCGCCGTTCGGCAGCTTCACGGCCTCCTCCTTGCCGGTCGCGCTCTCCTTCCTGTCGGCGAAGATCACGCCCAGGGTCTTCGCGGTGCTGCCCCCTTCATCTTCGGGGGAGTAACACGGCACAACCACCGGCCGCACCCGGGACAGCGACGCCGTCCCGCTCACGGCGAGCACCCGCACCTATGCCTGGGACGACCCGCAGTGCGAGGCGAAGTACCTGATCAACCGGCCTCCCGGTGCTCTCGGCAACGAGGACGGGGACGCGCATACATCAATCCGGTACATGGACTACTCTTGGTACATGTCCATGAAGCGCACCAACGTCTACGCCGACCCCGCGGACCTGGCCATCATCAAGGAGGCCGCCAAGCGCCGAGGTATAAGCGAGGCAGAGATCATCCGGCAGGGCATCCACCTTGCGGCCATGGCGAACCGGGTGTGGGACGAGCCGCTGTTCTCACGCACCTTCGAGGGGCCAGGGCACACGCTGTCCAAGTCGGAGGTCCGCGACACGGTCGCCGAGGCCGTCCGGCGTGAGACCGGCCCGGGTTCCGGATCCGCCGCGTGATCATTGTCATCGCCGATACGTCCGGCCTTCTGGCAGCCCTGGACTCGGCTCATCCGGAACACCGGGCGGCGAACGAGGCGATCATGGCGGCCGGTCTGCTGGTCATGTCCCCGCTCCTGCTGGCCGAACTGGATCACGTGGCGACGCGTGAGCTCGGCAGGGAGGCTGCCCTCAGCGCGGTAGACGACCTGCGGCGCTGGATGAGCCGGGGCCGTGTCGTCCTGCCGGAGATCACGGAGGACCATCTGGGCGCCGCCCAGTCCGTCCGTGTCCGCTACCGCACGCTGGACCTCGACCTCGCCGACGCGGTGAACGTGGCGCTTGCCGCCGACTACGACACGGACGCGATTCTCACTCTGGACCGACGAGACTTCCGGGCCGTACGTCCGTTGGGCCGCTACAAGGCGTTCCGGGTACTCCCCGACGACCTCCCGCTCTGACAGGGGACCCCCGGCGGTCAAGTGCCTGCTTCCACAAGGGGCGTGACACTGGCGACCTCGCATAATCGAGAGTCGCGTATTCCTTAGCCGGTGAGGGCTCGTAGTCACCCTGAGTGGCCGTGGGGAGCGTAGCGACTCCAGGTTCTGCGACGAGGCGGGCGTTCAGGCCACTGGGCGGATCCGGCCACCGGTTGCCTGTCGCAACGCGGCTTCCAGCCGGTCGCGGGCCTCGGCCGGCTTGCTCGTAGTGCCGCAGCGCACGGGCGGTTGCCCCGGTCGCCCTGGCCAGCTCACCGATCCGCACCCATCCCACCTCCCGGGCCACTCCTGTCACGCCACGACCGCTCCGCCGTCGACCGGGAGCACCACTCCGGTGACGAACGACGCGGCCGGTGCGGCAAGCTGGGTGACTGCCCAGGCCCCCTCCTCGGGGCGGCCGATCCGGGCCAGTGGGGTGTGCGCCAGCTGCCATTCCCGCACCGCTGCCATCCGCTCCGGCGTCAGGCCCTGGTGCTCACCGATAGGGGTGTCGATCGCGCCGGGGGCAACCGCCGCCACCCGGATCCCGCGGGTGCCGGCTCGACCGCCCAGCTGCGGGTCAGCAGCTCCAGAGCGGTCTTGGTAGCCGCATGGACCGAGTTGCCGGGCCAGGCCCGCTGCCCCACCGATGTACTGACATTGACGATCGCCCCGCCCGACTTCTCCAGGAGTGGCAGCGCGGCCTGGGCCAGCAGGATGGGGGCGACGAGGTCGGTGGCAAGTTGAGCTGTGATCATCTCCGGCCAACGCAGCGCAATGTGCGTCCAGTTCGCATCGAATGCGATAGGCGCCGGTCCCGGGGTACGCGCCAAAGGGGCAACGAAATGATCTTGAAGCCTTGAGGGCTCGGCCCCCGCATTTCAGAGGGACGCACGCGCCGTTCTGCCAGCGGCAGAACACCGGCCGGGCCGGGCTCGGCGATCACTACAGTCCAGTCTCATGACGGCGATCACGACGCGTACGGTCGAGTACCCGGCGGACGGTCTGACGATGATCGGGCACCTCGCGCTCCCGGCCGGTGTCGACCGCCGGCCCGCGGTGCTGCTCGGACCAGAGGGCATGGGGCTCAGCGACGTCGAGCGCCGCCGGGCCGATGCTCTCGCCGAGCTGGGATACGTAGCGCTGGCCTTCGACCTTCACGGCGGGCGCTATGTGGGCGACCCCGAGGAGATGCTGGCCCGTTGCATGCCGCTGCTCGCTGATCCCGACCGGATGCGGGACATCGGTCATGCGGCGCTCGACGTGTTGCGCACCGAACCGCGGACCGACCCCGACCGGATCGCTGCCGTCGGCTACGGCACCGGGGGCGCCGTCGGGCTGGAACTCGGGCGCGACGGCGTCAACCTGCGCGCGATCGGGACAGTCAACGCACTGACCACGGGCCGACCGGGCGAGGCAGCGCGCATTCGCTGCCCGGTGTGGGCCGGCGTCGGCTCGGAAGACCCGATCATGCCGCCCGCGCAACGGAACGCGTTCACCGCCGAGCTGCAGGCCGCGGGCGTCGACTGGCGCCTCGCGGTCTACGGCGGTGCCATGCATGCCTTCCACCACCCGCCGGTCGACCACCCCGTGGTCCCCGGCGTCGGCTACCACCCACGGCACGCGCAGCGAGCCTGGCGCGATGTCGTCGACCTGCTCGCCGAGTGCCTGCCCGTGACGGAAGATCCGGGAGCATGACCCAGGCAAACAGCCTGGCGCCAGGCCTGGTCCGCGTCGGCCACTGACAGCGACCTCCCCTCGAATCCGCTCGGCAGAACCACATTCGACCGGATGCTCGATCACGGAAAAGCGTTCACAACTGCCGCAGTAAACAGCGGATTTACCGCGACGGAGCCCCTGAAATTCTTTCCGATTCAAGACAAAGAATCACGCAGGGACGGCCGCTCCTCACTCGGTGGTCCCATGGAATGCGCTGTTCATGACGGTGGGTGGGGACCATTACGAGGATCACTGCCTCGAAGTGGACCGCCAGATTGTCGTGGCGCTTGGTCTCCGCTCGACTCCATTCGAGACTCCGCTTCCCTGGAAGCTCGGGCCTGGAGAGCGCTTGCTGCCTCCCATGGTCCGCCGTGTCGGGCCTTCAGACCTCGACTCCGCATCAGGGAACCCCGCGCAGCCTTGGCGGGATCATGCACAACGTCCTGTTTCACACTCACGGAACGTTTGAAAACCGGACTGGACGACAACCAAACCCCAGGCCGACGACCTGGGGTTTTCGCATGGAGCGGGTGACGAGAATCGAACTCGCGCCCTCAGCTTGGGAAGCTGAGGGTATCTGGGGCCTGCTCTGGGGCTGACCTGCGGCGGTGCGGCGTCGGCGCCTGCCGGTCCGGTCGGCTGGTTCCCCGGAGTTCCCCGTGGTCCCCCGCACGATCTGGCACGGGTCTGGCACGAGGCCCTTCCACCGAAGTCTCGATTGGGTTGGTCAACGAGTCTGGTGGGCTGGCCACTCGGCCCGTTCGCGGATGCCAGCGGTCGGCTGCGGTGGTTGCTGTCGTGCACATGGCCAGAAGTCACACCGTCCAGCCCTCGGCAGCCCACATGCGGCAGTCAAGGATGTCTCTGTCCATGACGAGGAGCTTTAGATCCCGGCAAGCGGGCATACACCGAGTGGCAAGGCCTTGGGTTTGCGGAACATTCATGGAATCCTATTGAGGAGCGCAAAATGCGACTAAGGCGCGATAGGCCTATACGGAACCCAGTCGTTGCTAAACATATGTGCAGTTTTTTCGATGGCCTATCTGTGGGGGATCGTGCGCGTCCACGCCATGTGGCGCAGGCCTACGGTGATCATTTATTTCACTCACGCCGATGGCGACTCATAGATGAGAAGAAGTTTTCCGAGTCGAAATTCCATGTGGGCTTGGGAGTTGATGGCGGCGATCTCGCACATATCACCAAACGCGGCGCTCTGGTATGTGACACATTGCTTCTCTCTCACGGGGGCGAGGGTGGCATGCACCACATTGGAGGAATATCTAGGCCTCGCGACACCTATGGCTTCTTGTGGAACCCTTTTCATGATGTATGGAAATCGAACTCCCTCTATATGCGCTGTCCGGATCCGGCCGCGCTGGGGCAATGGATCATAGATGCGGAACCACTTCTCAGGGCGGGTATCGCTTGGTATTTGCCTGCCTACTCGATTCAAGTCAGCCGTAGAGAGTCTCTTTCGTTCGAAAGCTACAATCAACAGCTCCAAATGGCGCAAATCGACGGTAGGGAAGCACCTGAGCTATCCTGGGTATCCCAGGAGGATGAGGCGGTTCCGACCGCGCTCGACTTTCTTGTCAGCAGCGGGAAAGCCATAGAGCAATCCGAAAGTCAGCCACTAAAGAGCCAGGTGGTGCGTCCTGTTCTGGAGATTTCTTTACCGTTTGTTGACGGTGTCGGCCTTCGAGACTTCAGTGAAATTACGGTCAATGAGTTCGGGGCATACGCGGGATTCCAGGGTTTTCTTCGACAGGCATTTTTAGAGTTAGATGAGGGGCTGCAAGCGGTACAGTCAGAACGAGAGCTAGTGAAGATCGGGCATCGGATCGAAGAAGAGGTGCGCGGTGTTCAATCGCAGATGAATTCAGTCCGCAGAAAGCGGGCAGTTTCCATTACTGGGGCGGCTATCGGTACGGTTAGTGCTACCCTGGTTGCTGTGTACGGGCCGGTTTTTGAGCAGGCTGTAATGATTCTCGGTGCTGCTGGGGCGGGCGGCGTTTGGGGGATCATTCAATCTGTAGCCGACAATAGCCCGCAGGTTCTTCGTGAAAACAAGTGGTATTACGTGTGGGCTCTGGCCAAGCAAAGTGATCGATATGGATTGTGAACCGTCATAGATGCAGCGGTGTCTCCGGCCTTAGTTGGACCGCCCCAGCCGCCAGGGCTTGCGCAAGTTCCCGGGATCGCCCAACTGGCCTGAGGGTGCCGCTGGTTGGGGTGGATGACAGGGCGGACACGGGATCCGTGATCATTCAGGTGTCTAATTAGGAGCTGGGATCACAATGGACGTCCGATAGATTCTGACTGCCGCCCACCCGCATGCAAGGGTGAGAGCGGCCCACAAGAGCAGGTAGCCAGTTGAATCCCCGCCCCGCAGTGTGACAATCAGTAACATCAGGTTTGCCGCGGCTGCCATGACGCTGCCGAGTAGTGCCACGAGCCCGGAGTAGGAAAAACTTCCACGGATCCAGTGATCCACTGCGGCAATCGCGCTCAGCAGCAGGGCTGCCGAAGCTAGGACCAAGAGGACACCGGTGAAGCGCCAGGTGTATGCCAAGGCTTCGCTGGCGTCTTCTACCCCAAAGAAGCCCAGGAAACCAGACGTCACCAGCAGCATCAGAACGATCAGCAGCAGGGAGGCCAGGGAGCGCCCTCTTCGTTCCGGTGTGCGTGCCGATCGCAAGCGCGCAGCGTTCCGTGACCGCTTAGCGTTCCTGCTGGGCAGGACGTATCTCAGTGATCCTGATGGCCGACAGCCTTTAGGTGGGTGTGCAGTGGCATAAGGTCACTTTCGGCCATCGCTGTTGTCGAAAGGGGTGCGACATGCAAGACCGGTCGGAGTGACATGCTGGAACGTGGGTCAGTGGAGCGACATCGGATGTTTCCAGTGGACGACGGTCCGCGCTGGTCACTCTCCCGCGAAGGCGGCGCTGATCTATCAGCACTCCGACGAAGACTGGCAATGTGTGGTCGCGGTCGGACTGACCCCGCGCACCACGACGCGCACCACAACGAGGAGGCCGCCGAGAGCTAATGGTGCGCTTGTGGTGCGCACCCGCCCCACCGGTCTAGGCAACAAAGAACCCCCGGACCTCTGGCCTGGGGGTTTGTCATGGAGCGGGTGACGAGAATCGAACTCGCGCTCTCAGCTTGGGAAGCGACGGCGCTTGAGGAGTCAGATAGCTTCTGACCTGCTCTTATGCTCTCTGGCTTGGCTGCCAGAAGCGTGGGATCGCACCGCTGTTGACCGTGGTTTACCAGTCTTATGGGCACGCTGTGGGCACGCCGCTCGGTCGACGCCGGCGGCAGCCCCCGCGGAGGCCGACGAGGTGCAGCCCTCAAGAATCGAGTCCCGACTGGAAAAAGTGCCTTGCGGCAGCACAGGTACTCCGGGGATGGCCCGGCCCGCCGTCGGGGCTCGGCGACCATGCCCACGGCACCGTCTCCCTCGTCCGCCCGCAGTCCGAGTGCCTTACGGGCGACGTCTTCGGCTCGGCCCGCTGCGACTGCGGACCTCAGTTGTGCCAAGCCGCCGACCGCATCGCCGACCACGGTGGCGCCCCGCTCCACCCCCGCCAGGAGGGCCCCGGCATCGGCCTCTACAGCAGCGCCCTCCAGGACCAGGGCCTCGACACCTACGAAGCGAACGCCGCCCTCGGCATCACCGACGTCGACCTGTCTCCAACAACCCCGACAAGGCGGAGCAGTTGTGCGGACTCGACGTCACCGTCCGCGACCACGTCCCGGCCCGGGGACGCCCTGTGCCGCCAGGGCCCGGGCCTGGCCGGTGCCGGGCTCAAGGTTCCGCCAGTACGCGAGGAGAGCGAACAGGGCGGCGTCCGTCAGTGCTTCCTCGTCGGCCTCGTCGGCGAGCGCGGCCACCGTCTCCCGTACCAGTGCTACCGCCTCGTCCGGGTCGGCGCCGGATGTGAGGTGTAGTTCGGCGACGAGCAGCATGGGGTCGCGGCACTGAAGGGGGTCGTTGAAGCCGACGTAGCAGGTGGCCAGGCGGGCGACGCCGGTGCCGAGGACGAGCCGGGCGTGCAGGCCGTTCAGGCCGGCGCCGGCGAGCAGGTCGGCGAGCAGCAGGGTGGCCGCGTGCGCGCGGGGTTCCCGCTCCGGCGCGGGCACCGGCCAGCCGACGGCCACGGCGGGGGCGGTCGTGAAGGGGTCGGTGCCGGTGTGGCGACCGGGCGCGAACAGCGCGGGGGCGGGACGGGGGATGACGGGCGGTGGCTCGGCGGCGGGCGGCCAAAGATCGTGGAGGAGGTCGCGCACAGCCTCCGGTTCCGTATCGCCGACGACGGCGAGGGTCAGCCGACCGGGGTGGTAGAAGCGGTCGAAGAACGACCTGGCGGAACCGGCTGTCGCGGCGGCGAGAGAGGCGGCGGTGCCATAGCCGTTGTGCCGGTTGGCATGGTCCCGGAAGGCGACGGCCGGGAGGCGGGCCCAGGGGAAGCCGCCCAGGGGCTGGTTGTCCACGTTGGACGCGATCTCCTCCAGGACGATCTCGCGCTGCCTGGCCACGGACTCCTCGTCGATCAGCGGCCGCAGAAACCGGTCCGCCTCGTCCTGCAGGGCCTCCGCCAGGGCCTGGCCGGGAAGTTCCTGCCAGTAGATGGTGTGGTCGAGATGGGTGGAGGCGTTGGTCGTACCGCCGCGCATGTGCACCCGGTCCACGAACCGGCCTTCCTCGGCACCGCCGCGGAACAACAGATGCTCCAGCAGATGGGCGAGCCCCTCCTCCCCTGGTGCCTCGGTACGGAAGCCGGCGGGGGCGCCGACGGCCACCGCGACGACTCCGGAGCCGGGCCGGGGAGCGACCAACAGCCGGGGCCCGCCCTGCAGCCGGAACCGGGCCACCGGGACCCGATGCGCGGTCAGGGCGGCGAGCAGCGCCCGGCGATCGTCCAGGTCGGCGCCGGTTCCGCTCTGCTGGGCGACAGTCATGGGCTCACCCTCCGGGAGGCGAAACCGGCCGGATGCCGTGTGTACGGATCACCGACGGGCGTGTTAGCAAGGAGAAAGCACAGATCACCTGCGACGGGAGCATCCGTGGACGACCGGCTGGCACGCCTTCTGGACGACCTCTACGAGGAAGGGCGGGCGCACGACGGCCCGTTGGCCGACCGGCTGCTGCGGCTGCGCAACATGACCCCGGACGCCGCCCGGCTGATCGCCCTGCTGATCCGGGTCCAGCGCGCCACGTCCGTGCTGGAGATCGGGACCTCCAACGGCTACTCGGCGATCTGGTTCTCCGACGCGGTCCGCGACACCGGAGGTCTGCTGACGACCGTGGAAATCGACGAGGACCGGGTCGCGGCGGCGCTCGGGAACCTGGCGCGCGCCGGGGTCCGGGACCATGCGGACGTGGTGCACGGCGACGGTGCCGACGTGCTGGCCAAGACGCCCGACGCGTCGGTCGACCTGGTCGTGCTCGACGCGGAGCGGCCAGCGTACGCGGAGTACTGGCCCCAGCTACGGCGGGTGCTGAAGCCGTACGGCGTGGTGGCCGTGGACAACGCGGTGAGCCACCGGGAGCAGGTGGTCGCCTTCCGGGGCCTGCTCGCCGGTGACCCGGCATTCGACGTGGGCCTCCACGAGTTGGGCGACGGTGTGCTCACCGGGATCCGGGTGCGCTGACCGCCCGGACGCGGGCACCACCCGGAATCACTCCGGGTCGAGAGCGAACCGGTGGTTGTCCGCCAGGTACTTGGCCATGCTGGCGATGTCCTGCCAGGTCTCCCGGTTGGTGTGCGCGAAGCACTCGTCGAGGGTCTCCTTGAGGGAGGGGTCCTCGCGCAGCCAGCCGTCGATGGTCTCTCCCGTGTACACCACGTGGTTGATCTCGTCGACCATGATGTGCTCGATGACCGGGGTCATCTGGTCGGCGATGTCACGGCGGGACATCTCCTTCAGGGCCTGGAGGTAGTACCGCAGGACCGTCCAGGAGCGGATCTCGATCGAGTGCACCCGGCAGATGAACGCCCGCAGATCGTCGTCGAAGTCCATGACCATACCGACCTGTTCCTCGCCGTCGGTGAGGTCGACCTCGACGGTGGAGTAGCCGGTCAGCTGGACCATGTTCAGGAAGAGGCGGCTGTGCTTGAGTTCCTCTCCCACGTGCCGGGTCATCTTCTTCTGCAGCTCGGGGCCCGCGTACTTCTCGGCGATGATCTGGATGCGGGCCGCACCCTTCGCTTCGTCGATTCCGTTCTGCACCAGGTTCCAGGCGATCATGCGGGGACTATCGAAAAGCGTTCGCGTAATGCCGTACATGGCCGGCACCTGGTAGGAGAGCTGGTGGTTCAGCGCCGTTGTCATCGACTCGACGTAGAGCCCACCCAGCTCGATTTCACGTTCCTTGTAGAGGTTTTTGAGGTCGGCCAAGACGTCATACATACCGGGCTCTCCTTTTCGGTGACGAGGTCGGCAGGAGGGGAGGCGCCAGGGCCCGGCGCCTCCCGTCCTTCATGGTGTGCCTTACTTCTTCTCGCTCGGCTTGGCGAACGCCGAGTTGGCACGGACCAGGCGCGGGGGCTCCTGGCCGGGGGCGGCGAGCTTCTTGCCGATGACGGCCTCGAGCTTGCCGGTCAGCTGCTGGTTGGAAGCCATTTCAAATCACCTCCTGTTTTCCCGGGTTCCGGGTTTTCCCGGGTTTTCCCGGGTGGTGATACAACTTTCGCAAGCCAGGCCGCCGGGGTCAATGAATTCAGGCGGATCTGGCCGGGTCATGCCGGGCGGGTCGGAAAGCGGCCAGGGCGGTTTCCCGGGCGCCGACGGTCATACGAAAGAAACCCCCGCGCACAATGCACGGGGGTTTCCTTTTCCTTGACGTCTTTGTTCTCGTCGGCTTTCTTGTCGATTTCGACCGGTCACGGCGGCGGCATCAGCTCGAGCACGACGTCCTCGGGCGCCGGCATAGCGGCGATCTCACGGCGCAGACGCAGGGCACCCTCCGCGTAGGCCGGGTCCCCGAGCAGCACGGCACACTCCCGCCGGACCGTCTCCGGTGTCGTCCCGGACGGGTCCAGGCTGCTGCCCGCTCCGGCCGCCACACAGGCTTCGGCCACCCGGAAACCGTCGGCGGCCTGGGGCAACAGCAGTGAGGGCACGCCATGTTCGAGAGCGGCAAGGGTGGTGCCCGCGCCGGAATGGCTGATCACCAGGTCGCAGTGGGGCAACAGCCGCTCGTGCGGGACGAAGCGCAGCGCGTGCACCCAAGGCGGGAGGGGGCCGAGCACACTGGGATCCTGGTCGGGGCCGGAGGTGAGAACGACCGTCACGTCCAGGTCCCGGAGCCCCTCGATCACGATGCGAAAAAGCTCGGGGTTCTGGTTGAAGATGGTGCCGAGAGTGACGTGGACGCGTGGCCTGCCGGAGTCCGGGAAAGGCGGCGGGGCGGCGTTCCTCGGGGCGGGGCGCGGGGCACGCATCGGCAGCAGCACCGGGAAGGCGGTACTGTCCGGGAGCTGGAGCGACCCGGGCCAGATGTCGACATGGGGTGCGTCGAGCATGCCGCCTGACTCCGGTGCGGTGAGCCCGTGTTCGGCCCACAGGGGTACGACCGCCTCACCCGCCGCCTTGAGCAGCTCGCAGGAGAAGGCGGGCCCGAAGCTGTGGCTGACGCCGGGAATTCCGGTGAGGGCACAGACGAGCGGCCCGCCGAAGCTGGCGATGTCGTACACGATCAGATCCGGCCGCCAGTCCTCGGCCGCGCGCAGCAGGTCGGGCAGCATGTACGGCGCGTAGATCCCGGCCCACACCTTCGTCACGTGGAAGCGCTGCTGGTCCTGCGGGGCGACGCCGGTCGACTCCGGGTGCCGACGGAGCCGTTCGGCCTTGGCGAAGGCGCGGGTCGGGCCGACGGATACGGCGGGAAAGCCGGCCTCCTCGATCTGAGCGCCGAAGTCGGCTCCGGTCGCGATCCGGACCTCGTGCCCCGCCTCCCGCAACGCCCTGCTCAACGGCAGCATCATGGCCACATGCCCCACGCCGGGAACGCACAGACACAGCACTCGCACGGGTTCCTCCGGTCCCTCGGGTCCCTCGGGTCTTGGCACCGATGTCCGGCCACCGTGTGGTGTGGACCCACCCGGGGTCAACGATCACGTCCGGTACTGTCCTGAACCTGACCAAGGAGCGCAGGAAAGGGCCAACCATTCTTGTTCCCAAGGAAGTTGGTTCACCATAGATCGCCAGGGACGGGAGAGGAGCCGACCATGCCGTCCGCCACCGCGCCTCGGCACCACGCGGCCAATCACTTCTGGGGCGATGACTGGCCCCAGGCACGGGCCCTGTGGCGGCTCGCGCCCGGCGTCCGCCACCTCAACCACGGAGCCTTCGGCGCCGTGCCCCTGCCCGTGCGCCGCGCCCAGGCCCGGCTGCGCGCCGAACTGGACGCCAACCCGATGCGCTTCATGCGCCGTGAGCTGCCGTCCCGTCTGGAGAGCGCGCGACTGCGGGCAGCCGCGTTCTGCGGAGCCGACCCCGACGGCTTCTGCTTCGTCGACGGCGTGACGGCGGGCGTCGAGGCCGTGCTGGCCGGGGTGCGCCCGCAGGAGGGCGACGAGGTGGTGGTGACGGAGCAGGCGTACGGCCCGGTCGCGGCGGCCGTCGCCCGGGCCTGCCGACGCGGTGGCGCACGACGCGTCGTGGCCGGGCTGACGGTGATGGACGACGAGGAGGCCCGGACCGAGGCGGTCCTTGGCGCTCTGACCGACCGCACCCGTCTCGTCGTCCTGGAACACGTCACACCCGGTACCGCCCTGGTGCTGCCGGTGGCCCGACTGGTGGCGGCGCTGCACGAACGCGGCATCCCGGTCGCGGTCGACGCGGCACACGCGCCGGGCGCGCTGCCCCTCGCGGTGGCCGAACTGGGCGCGGACTTCTGGATCGGCGCCTTCCATAAGTGGCTGTGCGCCCCACTGGGCACCGCCGCGCTCGCGGTGGCGCGGCCATGGCGGACCCGTATGGCACCACTGGTCAGCAACTGGGCCTCGGCGGAAGCCGGTTACCCGCAGTCGTTCGCCGAGACCGGCAGCGCCGACCCCACGGGCCGGCTGTGCGTACCGGCCGCGATCGACTTCCTGACCCGGCTCGGCCCGGAGCGGGTGCGCCGACACAACGCGGAACTGGCCGCCTATGGAGCCGCTGTGGTGGCCGAGGCGGTGGGCGCCACGACCACGGTGCCCGGTCCCTTCACCGGAATGCGCGCCGTGGCCCTGCCGCCGGGCATCGGCACAGACACACCGGCCGCGAAGACGTTCCAGGACCACCTGGCCCAACGGGCGGCGACGGAGACCACGGTGGTCAGCGCACACGGCCGAGGCTGGCTGCGACTGAGCGCACAGGTCTACAACAGCCCCGCCGAGTACGAACAGTTGGCGGGCCGGCTACGGCGGGAGCTGCGATGAACGAAGCGGGGGGAACCGGCACCGCGGTGCCGTCGGCGGCGGCCACCCGGTCGGCCGGACCCGTGTTCCGCAGGTTATGGACGGCCACCGTGGTCTCGTCAGCCGGTGACGGCGCCCGGCTGATCGCGCTGCCGCTGCTCGCCGCCCGGATATCCGACGACCCGATCGCGGTCACCTCGACGACCATGGCCGCCTCGCTCCCCTGGCTGGTCTGCTCGATGCTGAGCGGCGCGTTGGTGGACCGGTTCGACCGCTGGCGGCTGATGCGCGGCGCGAACGCCTGCCAGGCCGTCGTGATGACCGGGTTCGCGCTCGCGGTGTTCACCCACCACGTCGGGCTCTTGGCACTGATCGCCGTGGCCTTCGTGACCGCGAGTCTGCAGACCGTGGTCGACCTGTCCGCGCAGGCGCTGCTTCCGGCGGTCACCGGCAAGGAGCAACTGGCGGCGGCCAACGGCCGGTTGCAGGCCGGGACCCGCATCGCCGGCCTGCTGGCCGGACCCGCCCTGGGCGGCCTGCTCTTCACACAGGGACCCGCCGTGCCCTTCGTGCTCGACGCGCTGTCCTTCGTCCTGTCCACGGCCTGCGTGTGGGCGGTACCGGCCGGCTTACCCCGCTCTCCCGCCCCCGGCCTCTCCTCCGGCCGGGGCCGGATCAGGGAAGGCATGCGCTGGTTGCTGGGCCACCGCCTCCTGCGCACCCTCTGCCTGGGGCTGCTCCTGTGGAGCCTGGCCGACACGGCGGTGGTCGCCCTGCTCCCGCTCTACGCTATGGACTCGCTCGGACTGCCCGACTCGGGCGTCGGCATCCTGTTGACGACCAGCGCGATCGGTGGCTTCGCCGGCAGCCTCGCTGCCCCGCGGATCGCGCCCCGCACCAGTACCCCGGTCGTGGTCACCGGGGTGTTCGCACTGACCGCGATCGGCTACGCGATACTGGCGGGCGCAGCCCGGCTGCCCACCGCCGCGGTGGCCCTGCTCTGCCTGGGCTTCTCGTCGGGCGTCTGGGTGGTCGTCGTTACGGCCGTACGCCAGTCGGAGATCCCCTCGCAGCTGCTCGGCAGGGTCAGCAGCGCCTACCGAATGGTCGGTTTCGGCAGCCGCCCGGCAGGAGCGGCCCTGGGCGGCCTGCTGGCCCACACCTGGAGCCTCACGACGGCCTTCTGGTCGGCGGCGGCCGTGATGACCGTGACAGCGGTGGCCGTCGGCCCCGCCCTGGCCCACGCGACCCGCCCGGACGCCTCGAACCAGGCATCCGACAAACACGGCGCCCACCAATTGGACTAGACAATAAACAGCCCCTGGCCGATGGCGTCGGTGTGGCGGACTGCGGCCCAGCGGAGGCGGCTCGTCCGAATTCCCGCGATTCGGACGCGACGAAGGAGGACGCGCAGCCTTGCCGTTCAGCGCCCGTCCGCAGTGAACGAGGCGAGAGGACGGCAGCGTCGTCGTAGTCAGCCCCTGGCTCACAGGGCGCTACGACGCCGACGCCGACCACACCCGCTACCTCACCCGCCACCAGCGAGACCAGGAACCGACCCGGCCGAGGCCGCCCGCAGTGCAGCTGCCTGCCTCCGGTCCGCCTACCACGCCCGGGACCGCACATGGGTGCGGGGCAGGTGATCCTCGTGCTTCGGCGCGTTGCGCTCACGTATCGTCGTCGGGGTGACTGATGCGACCGTGGCCGACCGGACTGACATCCCCGGCAAGGTTCTCGCCGAGTTGGCCAGCGTCTTTGGCGTTGGAGAGGTGCTGGAGCGCCGGTACCTCGCCGACGGGCTGATGAACGTGAACTGGAGGGTGGAGACGTCGGCCGGGGCGTTCGCGCTCAAGCGGGTCATCGATGTGCCCCTTGACCGACTGAGCCGCAACCTTGGCATCCTCGCCGCGCTGGCAGAGGACGGCATCCCGGTGAGTGCTCCCGTCGCTACCGCTGCCGGCTCACTGGTCGCTGAGGTCGATGGCGGCATCTGGTGTCTGTTCCCGTGGGCGGCCGGCGCCCATGTCCGGGGCATCGACCTCAGCCTGTCCCAGGCGGCCTCGTTGGGCGCCCACCTGGGGCGCCTGCATGTGAGCCTAGGCCGGTTGTGCGGTCAGGGCCTGCTGCCTGCCGTGCCTGACACGGTCACCGCTGATGTCACGTCGCCGCAGCGAGCAGTCGAGAAGTCACACCGGCTGTCGACGGCCGCCGAAGCAGGTGGCAGCGTCTTCGATGTGGCGGCGGCAGCGGCGCTCGATCACCGTCGAGCGCTGCTCGCCGAGCACACCGGCAGGAGGCCACAGCATACGGCCCCCGAAGGTGCGCACGGGTGGACGCATGGTGACGTGCAGTACCGGAACCTGTTGTGGGAGGGCGGGGAGCTTGTAGCCGTCTTGGACTGGGACCGGGTCGGCGTGCGCCCGTATGCGGAAGAGGTCGTGCGGACGGCCCAGGTGCAGTTCGGGGTGGACGGAGTGTTCGACCTCGCGCGTGTCTCTGCGTTCGTCAGTGGGTACCGGTCCGTGATGCCGCTGGAGGGCTCCGCGCTGGCGGATGGTGTCCGCAGGCTGTGGTGGAAGCGGATGACGGACTTCTGGCAGCTGGAGTTCCACTACGACCGCGGTGACTTCTCCTGCGATGAGCTGTTCACCGCGGACGAGGCGCTGTTGCACTGGTGGACGGAGCGGCTGGATCAGGTCGAGGACGTCTTCGCCGCCGGGTAGATGCCGAGGGCTTCGAGGTCTGGCAGCCGTGGTCGGGCAAGACCTACTGCCTGCCGGCGGGCTTGCTCTCCCAGCGTCTGGTGGTCGGCGGCGCGGATGGTGTCCGCCCATACCTGTGGTCCTGCCGTGTGCGGTAGGACGATTCCGGCCGAGCCGATCGCTTCGGGGATGCCGCCGCGGTCCGATCCGATGCTGGGTGTCCCGTGCAGTGCGGCTTCGATGATCACTCGGGGGAATGCGTCCTCCACCGTGGATGGCACCAGCAGTAGTCGGTGGCCGCGGTAGAAGGGACTCATGTCATAGACCCGGGGGACGTAGGTCACGTTCGGGTAGGCGGTGAACTGGTCAGCGGTGCTCCACCAGCCTTCGATCAGGGTGAAGTGCTGTTCCGGCATGATGCGGATGAGCTGGTGCAGCAGGTCGGAGCCCTTCGCGGGGATCGGGTTGACCATGAGTACCGACCCGGTTCGTGCCACGAGGGAACCAGGCAGCGGTGGAAAGAACGGCGGGTAGAGGACGGCGAGTCGGGTTCCCTCGGTCTGCGGCGCCCGTCGGCGGATGAATTCGGAGACGGCAAGGCCGTGGTGCGGGCGGCCTGCGAGGACGCCGAGTCCGGTCTTGGACACGGAGTGCAGGATGCCCGCGACGAGTGCGGTGGTCCGGGCTTGTGCGGCGAGGTCTGCGGCGCCCTCCTGCGAGGTGAACACAACGTCGGGCCGCAGACCGGCCAGCAGGCTGTGGAGGGTCGATGCCGTCCGGTGCTGCGGTACGGCGATGCAGTCCACCTTCTTCCACTGGTAGCGCAGGTCGCCCCGCGTCTCCTCGCCCTCTCTGTCAGTCCGAGCGGATTCTGGGGCAACTCCGGCTTTGCTTACGTGACTTCGCAAGCCCGGCTGTCGATGGTGACCCAGGTCACATGAAATGCGTCTCGCGATTCGGGACGCCTGGCGGTCGAGGCCCCCGAAGCGGCGCTGGATGGCCACCGAAAGGGCTCTCGACCTGCACTTAGGGCACACAGAGGGCGCGCCGCCCCCAAATTGGACTAGACAACAAACAACCCCCGGGGCGATGACCTGGGGGTTCACAGTGGAGCGGGTGACGAGAATCGAACTCGCGCTCTCAGCTTGGGAAGCTGATGTTCTACCATTAAACTACACCCGCGTAAGACGGACGGACCTCGGCGGCGCCGGTGGCCGAACGGTTGCTTACTCTACCTCATCGCAGGCCCTGGGTGCTCGGGACCCGGGGCCTGAGTGTGTTTCAGGCAGGGGATCCGGCTGCGGGGGAACCGAGTTGGGGCGTACCGTGGAGGGGTGCGAGAGGGGCCGGGCGGGGGCGGAGTGCCGCCTGGAGGGTCGTCTCCTTGATCCCGTAATGTGGCTTTTGTCGTCAGGGCAGTCAGCCAGACGCGGCTCTTGGGGAAGGGACTCTTGGACTTGATGGAACGCACCGTCGTCCGCTGTGCCGATGGGCACGTGTTCAGCACCGCTTCGTTCCCGATGCAGCAGGCCGAGCGGCTCGGCCCCGGCCGGCTCCTCCGGTGTCCACGGTGCGCCCGGCTGCGCAGTGTCGTGCCGGTCGCTCTCGAGAAGCGGTAGCCGACGGTAGTCGGCGGTAGCGGCAGCAGTACCCCGGCGCGTGGAGTCGTCACGATTGTCACGGCTCCGCGCGCCTTGCGTATCCTCGGGACGTGCTTCTCTCAGACAAGGACATCCGGGCCGAGATCGACGCCGGGCGGGTGCGGATCGATCCCTACGACGAAACCATGGTGCAGCCGTCGAGCATCGACGTGCGGCTGGACCGGTACTTCCGGGTGTTCGAGAATCACCGGTACCCGCACATCGACCCCTCCATCGAGCAGGCCGATCTCACCCGGCTCGTGGAACCCGAGGGCGACGAGCCGTTCATCCTGCACCCCGGGGAGTTCGTGCTGGCCTCCACGTACGAGGTCATCACGCTGCCCGACGACCTCGCCTCGCGGCTGGAGGGGAAGAGCTCCCTCGGGCGGCTCGGGCTCGTCACGCACTCCACCGCCGGGTTCATCGACCCGGGGTTCAGCGGGCACGTGACCCTCGAGCTGTCCAATCTCGCCACGCTCCCGATCAAGCTCTGGCCCGGCATGAAGATCGGCCAGCTGTGCATGTTCCGGCTCAGCTCGCCCGCCGAGTTCCCCTACGGCAGCGAGCGGTACGGATCCCGCTACCAGGGGCAGCGCGGGCCCACCGCCTCGCGGTCCTTCCTCAACTTCCACCGGACCCAGGTCTGAGGGGGGGGCACCAGGGGTGACAGGGGTGACGTGTCGCCGTCCGTGAGCTCGCGCAGACCATCGCCGACCACGGGTACGAGCTCGACATCGTGCTGAGCATCGCGCGCGGCGGGGTCTTCGTCGCCGGCGGGCTCGCCTACGCGCTGGACTGCAAGAACATCCAACCGAGGGTGTGAAAAGGGCCCCCGGCGGTCCGCGGTGGGCGGATTCCAGGGGCCCCTTTTCACGTCGTCACGCCGTCGTCACGACTTCACGTCGGCGTGCCGTCAGAACGTGCCCAGCTTCACGATCGACAGCAGCGCGATCAGCTGGATCGCCGACGCGCCCAGCGCCTTCGGCCAGGGCAGGTCGTGCGAGCGGCTGACCATCAGGGTCAGCAGGGCGCCCGCGGCGACCCAGGTGGCCCAGCCCAGGAGCTGGACGAAGCCGGCGTCGCCGCCGAAGAACATGGCGAAGACGAGGCGGGGCGCGTCCGTGATGGACATGATCAGCATGGAGAGGCCGACCGTGGGCTGCCAGGCGCCGTCGCCGCCGAGCTGGCGGGCCAGGGTGTGGGTGACCACCCCCAGGACGAAGGCGGACAGGACCAGCGCGACGGCCGTCGTCAGGACGATCGGGATCGCGTTGGACAGGGTGGCGTTGATCGCGTCCGCGCGGGCGCCGTCGAAGCCGAAGACGGCGAGGAGACCGTAGAGGAAGGTCACGATGAGGGCCGGGCCCCACATCGTGTAGTCCCGCATCCGCAGGAAGGTCTGGTGGGGCGCGAGGACGATGCCGCGCAGCAGTTCCTTCCAGTGCAGGGGCGGGCCGATCGGGCCGGACGGGGCCGCCGAGCCCGCGTGGTAGGTCTCGCCCTGGGTGTAGGAGGCGGCCTCGTCGACCGAGAAGGCCTGGGTGTGGCCCGGGCTGTCGGCCGCGTACGGGTCCGGGGCGCCGCCCTGGCCGGGGTGGCCGCTCCCGTCGCCGAAGTACTCCGGGCCCTCACCGCCGGGGCGGCCGCCGCCCGCCTGCGGCCACGGGCCGCCGCCGCCCGCGGCACCGCCGTACTGCGGCCGCTGCCGCGGGTACGGCTGCTGCGGGTACGGCTGCGACGCCTGCGGGGGACCGTACGACGGTCCCTGCGGCGCCTGCCTGCCGTACGACGGTCCCTGCGGGGCCTGCTGTCCTTGCGGGGCACGGCCGTTCCGGCCCCCGCGTCCCATCCTGAATCCAGCCACGTCATCGAACGTACCTGGTCCCGGAGAGTCACGTACCGGGCCCGGCCCCCCAGCCCGGCTTTGCTGCCGACCTGTGACATCCCCTAAGGGTCCCCTGAGGCCCTCCTGGGGGTCCTGGGGGTCCTGGGGCTCAGCCGTTCAGTACCGAGCCGTAGGCCGGTGCGCCCGCCGTGGAGACGCCGGTGGCCGCCGGGCCGAAGCTCAGGGCGCCGGTCGTCGTCGGGCCGGTGGCCGTGCCGCGCAGGGACCAGACCGTGCCGTCGCCGGAGTTCTCGCCCGGGCCGCCCACGGTGAGCTCCGGGCGGTGGTCGCCGGAGTGGTCGCTGATCAGGACGCGGGCGCCGAAGCGGTCGCCCTTCTCGGCGGTGCCGGGGACGCCCGAGGTGTTCTGGGTGTAGGACTTGGCGCCGGACGTCTTCAGGCCGGAGGCCGAGCCGTACAGGACGGTGACGGCACCGGCGCCGGAGTCCTCGCCGGACGCACCGACGGCCAGGTCGGCGTAGCCGTCGCCGTTGAGGTCGCCCAGGAAGACGCTGCTGCCGAAGGCGTCGCCGGTCTCGGCGGTGCCGGGGACGCCGGTGGTGTCCTGGGCGACGACGAGCGGGGTGCGGGAGGTGTCGCGGCCCTCGGGGCCGCCGTAGAGGACCGTGACCTTGCCGCCCTTGGCGCCCGCCGGGTCGGCGGAGGTCTCGCGGTCGTTGCCGACGGCGATGTCCGCGTACCCGTCGTGGTCGATGTCGCCGATCGCGGAGACGTAGCCGGCCGGCAGGTCCGTCATCCAGTCGGTGTAGTTGCTGATGGAGGGGTCGGCCACCAGGTGGGTGATCGCGTCGTCGGTGCCGGTCCGGCGTCCGTGCACCACCAGGGTGGTGTGCCCGGAGGCCGGTACGGTCCCGAGGGACAGGGACGTGATGCCGTACGCGTCCGAGTAGGAGCTCGGGAAGTAGGCGCCGGAACCGCCTCCGAAGGCGCCGGACCTGCTGATCGGGCCGCCCACGAAGGACAGGTTGACCGGGCCGGTGGAGCCGACCGCCACGTCCTGGTCGCCGTCGCCGTCGAGGTCGCCCGCGGCCAGTGCCTGTCCGTAGCGGTCGACGTCCGTGTGCCAGTAGTTCACGAGGGTCCGGGCGCCGCTGAGGCCCGACGCGGAGCCCCAGACGATGACCACCGTGCCGTCGTTGGTGTCGCCGTCGGTGTCCTCGCCGGGGGCGCCGGCCAGCAGGTCGGCGTAGCCGTCCCGGTTCAGGTCGGCGGAGGCGACGGCGGCACCGAAGGCGTCGCCCGCCTCGGCGGTGCCGGGTATGCCGGCGGTGTTCTGGGTGAGCAGGGTGCGGGTGGAGGTCCTCAGGCCGGTCGGGCCGCCGTACACGACGGACACGGCGCCCGCCTTCGCCTGCCCGCCGACGGTGGCCCCGGGCGCGCCGACGGCGAGGTCGACGCGGCCGTCACCGTTGAAGTCGTACGGGGTGGCGGTGCCGGCGGCGTGTGCGGCCGGGGCGGGGAGGGCGAGCGGGGTCAGGGCCGCGGCGAGGACGGCGGCGGTGGCGGCGCTGAGGCGCATGGGGTTCCCTTGCCGAGAGCGGAGCGGTCGGGGTGTCACTGGGCGATGGCCCAGCCGAAGTTTCCGTTGCCCTTGAGGGCGACGTCGGCGGCCGTGACGGATTTGGCGCCGCTGGTGGTCAGGCCGGAGGCGGAACCGCGCAGGACGGTGACGGCGCCGTGGCCGTTCTCGCCGCCGACGCCCGCGACGAGGTCGGCCTTGCCGTTCCGGTCGAGGTCGACGAGGCGGACGGACTGGCCGAGGTCGTCCCCCGTCTCGGCGGTGCCGGGGACGCCCGAGGTGTTCTGGGTGTAGGACTTGGCGCCGGACGTCTTCAGGCCGGAGGCGGAGCCGAACAGGATCGTCACGGAGCCGGCGTCCCTGGCCGAGCCGACGTCCTCGCCGTGGGCGCCGACCGCGACGTCCGCGTAGCCGTCGCCGTTGATGTCGCCGGTGCTCAGCGCCACCCCGAAGAGGTCGTCGGCCTCGCCGGTGCCGGGCACGCCGGCGGTGTCCTGGTTGATCAGCGTGGGCTGCTGCGCGGGGTCGGGGCCGTTCGGGCCGCCGTACCAGACGCTGATCTGCCCGCCCTTGTGCCCGGAGGCCTTGTACCGGGAGGGGTCCTGGTGGTCGCCGAGGACGAGGTCGCCGTAGCCGTCGCCGTTGATGTCGGCGACCGAGCCCGCGAAGCCGTCGGCGTTCGGCAGGTACTTCATGGCGAACCTGGTGCCGGTCCAGGTGAAGTAGTCGACGTCCCCGCCCTGGTCGGCGTCCGTGGCGAACGGGTACACGCGCTCGGCGGCGCGGTCGCCGTTCAGGTCGCCGGCGGTGACCTCGTACGTGGTGCCGAGCTCGCCGACCGAGGACTGGATCGCCGGGGTGCCGGTGCGGGTGAACGGCCCCCGCCACAGGCGGGTGTGGCTCTGCCCGGTGGCGGTGACGTCGTATCTGCCGTCGCCGTCGAAGTCGCCGGCCGCGAGGGCGGAGCCGAAGCCGCCCCACTCGGCGAGCGAGGACGGCTGCGGCAGCGTGGCACCGCCGGACAGGCCGGACTTGCCGCCCCACAGGACGGTGACGGAGCCGACGCCGTCCCGGTCGCCGATGGTCTCGCCGGGGGCGCTGACGACGAGGTCGGAGTAGCCGTCGCCGTCCAGGTCGCCGGCGGCCAGGGCGGAGCCGAAGCCGTCCAGTTCCTCGGCCGTGCCGGGGACGCCGGCGGAGTTCTGGGTGATCACGGTCCGGCGGGCGGCCGAGACGCCGGAGGACGAGCCGTAGAGCACGACGACGGCGCCGGCCAGCTGCGCGGAGCCGACCTGGGTGCCGGCGGCGCCGATGGCGACGTCCCGGTAGCCGTCGCCGTTGAAGTCGCCGGACAGGCCGGAGGGGGCGGCGGTGGCCGTGGTGGCGGGGAGGGCGGCGGTGAGCAGGCCGGTGGTGAGGGTGGCGGCCAGCAGGAGGGTGGGCTTGCGCAAGGCGGGGACTTTCCTGGGAGCGGTGGGGACGGGACCGGGCGGGTGGCCGTGGGCCCGTCCCCCGTGGGTGTGGCGGAGGGGTACGGCGGGCAGGGCGCCTCAGTCGGCGAAGAGGGTGCCGAACTGCGGGTTGCCCGTCGTGGACACGCCGGCGGCGCTCGCGGAGATGGCGCGGGAGCCGGTCGTGGTGATCTTGGTGCCGTTGGACGGCAGGTAGGTCAGCGCGCCGTCGCCGCCGTTCTCGTACGAGCCGACGACCAGGTCGGCCTTGCCGTCGTGGGTGATGTCGTCGAGCTTGACGTCGACGCCGAACAGGTCGGTCTTCTCGTCGCTGCCGGGTACGCCGGCGGTGCTCTGGGCGAAGGACTGGGTGCCGGAGGCGGTGTTGACGCCGGTGGCGGAGCCGTACAGGACGGTGACCTGGCCGGTGTCGGTGACGCCGCCGATGTCCTCCATCGGGGAGCTGACGACGAGGTCCTGGTAGCCGTCGCCGTTGATGTCGCCGAGGTCGAGGTCCCACCCGAAGTGGTCGCCGGTCTCCGAGGTGCCGGGCACGTTGCCGGTGTTCTGGTTGACGGACTTGGTCGTGCCGGGGCCGGAGGCCGTGCCGTAGGTGATGGCCACCCGGCCGCCCTTGGCGCTGTCGGGGACGGCGGTGCCGTCCTCGGTCCGGGTGTCCCAGGCGGCGCCGCTGACGATGTCGCCGAAGCCGTCGCCGTTGATGTCGCCGACGCCCGTGACGATGCCGGACTTGAGGACCTTGGCGGAGGACACGCTCAGCCCGTTCGTTGTGCCGGGCAGCCAGTAGTTGGTGTTCCAGCCGTTGCCGGTCCGCGTCTCGTACCCGTCGACGATCAGGTCGGTGCGGCCGTCGCCGTTGACGTCGCCTGCGGTCAGGTTGATCGGGCCGTCCGGGGAGTCGTTGCTGCCGTTCATGATGGGCGGCTTGACGGTGGTGCGGCCGCCGGGCGTGCCGGAGTTGCTGAAGCCGCCCTTGTAGACGTAGATCGTGTGGGAGGAGTTGCCGACGGCCAGGTCCGCCCTGCCGTCGCCGTCGAAGTCGCCGGCGGCCAGGTTCTTGCCCCAGCGGTCGTGGGAGCCGGCGGCCGGGTCGGGGACGTCGACGCCCTTGCCGGTGAGGCCGCTCGCCGAGCCCCAGAGGATGGCGAGGGCGCCGCCGTCGGTGTCGGTGCCGACCTTCTCCCGCGGAGAGCCGACGGCGAGGTCGTCGTAGCCGTCACCGTTGAAGTCGGCGTACGCCAGCGCCCCGCCGAACATGTCACCGGTCTCGGCGGTGCCCGGGACGCCGGCGGTGTTCTGGCTGAGGGTGGCGCGCTTGGCGGAGCTGATGCCGGAGGCGGAGCCGTACAGGGCGACGATCTGGCCGGCGCCCTTGTGTCCGCTGACGTAGGCGGTGGGGGCGGAGGTCACCACGTCGCCGGTGCCGTCGCCGTTGAAGTCGGCCTTCGCGACCCTGGCGGAGTCCGCGGCCGAGGCGGTCGTCGCGGCGAAGGTGAGCAGACCGCCCGTCAGCGCGGCAGCGGTGGCCGTCGCGAGGGCGAGTCGCAGGGGTTTGTGCATGCGGGGTCTCCTGCTGCATGCGGGGATGCCCGGCGGGCATCCGCAGTCGGTGGGTGCGACCGTTCGGAGGTGCGGCTCTCGCGCTTCGCGCTGCGCACGGGAGCGGTCGGTGATCAGGAGACGTGTGGTGGGACGTAAGGGTTGTACGTGAGTTCGGTAAATCTTTGAGGCCGCTGTGGGGCGGGCGTGCGCCTCACCCCACAGCGGGCGGGCCGTCATCGGTGGGCCGCCTCCCACAGCGTCACCGCGAGTGCCGTGCAGGAGGTGAGCGCGGCGAGGGAGGGCAGCGGCCAGCGGGTGCGTTCCAGGGCGTCGAGGCGTTCCTCGTGCTCGCCGAGGGTCTTGTCGGTCTGGTCGGCGCGCTGGAGGAGCAGGGCGAGGTCGCCCCGGGTGGTGGCGAAGCCGACGTCGACCGAGCGGCGCAGGCGTTCCAGTTCCAGGGCGACTCCCTCCGCTTCGCGGGCCGTCACGGTGAGCCCTCCTTGCGCAGCCGGCGGGGCAGGATGCGTTCCACCTCCGGCAGGGCCATGACGCGGGTGAGGGCGGCGGCGACCGCCACCACACCCGCGACGGCGGGCGCGTTCCCGGCCGACGGTTCTCCGGCGAGCAGCGGCAGGAGCGCGACCAGCGTCTGCAGGGACGTCCGCAGGGTGCGGCGGGTGGCATCACCCAGGTGCGTGGCATCGCTCATCGGGCGGCCTCCTCAGCCGGTGCGCGGTACGCGCAGCAGGTCCCAGCTCGCGCGGCCGGGGACGCCGTCGGCGGCCGGGCCGCTGTAGCCGAGCCGGCGCTGCCAGGCGGCGTAGGAGCGGATGTCCGCGGCGCCCCACACCGGGCCGGGGCCCACGGTGTACCGGCCGCAGCCCTCGGCGACGAGGCGCCGGCCGACCGCGGTGATCAGGGGGCCGCGGCGGCCGGGGACGAAGTAGGCGGCGCCGGGGAAGGGTTCGTACGAGGTCGGGCCGGGGGCCGGTCGCAGCCTGAGGCGGGCGTCGATCCTGGTGCGCATGCCCGGCATGGAGAAGGACGGGTCGATCTTGCGCCGCGTCCACTCCTTGTGGCCGATCACGCCGGCCGCGGACCAGCCGTGGGCGCGGCACAGGGCGGCCGACAGGCGTTCCACGGCGTCGAGTTGGGCGGCCGGGTACGGGTCGCGGCCGGTCCCGAGGTTCTCGATCTCGAAGCCGTAGAAGTGGGCGTTGCCGTCCACGGCGTCCGGGCCGGGGGCGGGCGGTGGGGTCTGCTCGGCGACCACGGCGGACAGCACGGCGGTGGAGCCGGAACCGGCGTGGTTGGTACGGCCGTATCCCACCAGGTGCACGGTGCCGTCCTTGGTGACCAGGCCGGTGCACAGCGGCCCGGGCAGGACGGGCGTGCCGTCGATGCAGAGGCGGAGGCTGTCGGAGCCGGCGGTGTGGTGGAGCATCACGCCGTTGACGGGGCCCCAGGGGCCCTTGTGGTTGCGGTTGTGCGTCCGCCAGTCGCCGTGCTCGCGGACGACGACGCCCTCGGCGCGCAGGGCGCGCACGAAGGCGTCCGGGGTGAGGGGAGTGGCCATGACGTCCTCAGGTGACGGGGGTGACGGTCACGAAACGGTTGGTGAAGGTCGCGGTGCTGCTGGTGGCGGCGGACCTGTAGGCGAGGGTGGCGGTGTACGAGCTGTTCACCGTCAGGCCGGTCACCTGGAACTGGGTGGTGGCGGAGCACAGGTCGGTGCCGTAGGAGACGGCTGCCCGGGTGTCCGCGGCCGCGAGCGTGACGGTCGTGCCGAGGCGGACGTTGGCGGAGACGTAACAGGCGGTCGCCGCGCTGCTGTTGATCCGGGCGCCGACCGTGACCAGCACGGTGCCGGAGGCCGGGGCGGTGAAGGTGACGGCGGTCGGGTCGCCGGTGGAGCCGGTGAGGGTCTCCACGAAGGACGTGGACGTCGTCGTGCCGGTGGTGGTGTTGGCCTTGTGGACCGGGCCGGGGGTGAGCTGCGCCCAGGCGGTGCCCGTGTGGTACCAGAACTGCTTGGGCGTGCTGAGCCAGACGAGCATGCCGGCCACCGGGGACGTGACCTTCGTGTCGCGGGTGGCGGCGTCGGCGAACCGCAGCACGGTGCGGCCGTCGACGGCCTCGGCGAGGGACTGGATGTGCTGCGGGACGTTCGCGGCGTCGGCGGGCTGCGGGTAGGGCAGACTGCCGAGCGGGGTGAGCAGGGCCATGACGGCTCCTCCTTGCGGTGTGCGGGCGGGGGCGGTCAGGTGCCGAGAGGACGGTCAGGTGCCGGGGACGTCAGGTACCGAGGGCGGGCGGGAGCGTGTCGTACGGGCTGCCGTCGTCGCCCGAGCGCGCGGTGGCGCTGTCCACCGGCACGGGGGTGGCGGTGTCGCCGTCCTGGGCGGAGTCGCCCGGTGCCGGGTCGCCCTGTGCGGGGACGTCTGCCGGAAGCTGGTCGAGCTGGTCGCTCATGCGGCACCTCCCGGCGGCTGGAGCAGCTCCCGGTAGCTGAGCTTGCTCCGCGTGAGGTCGTCCAGGGTCGGGAACTGGGCGGTGACCAGGGCGTAGCTGCGCCGGGTGCCGTACTGCGGGTCCACGGGCGGGTCCGGCGTGAGGCCGGTGTCCACGGGGACGCCGTTGTAGGAGGTGCCGCGCAGGGTCAGCGTCTGCTGCGGTACCGAGCCCGCCTGGCAGGTGGTGCGGATGCCGACGACCCAGGCGAGGGTGTCCAGCGCGGCACCGGTGCTGTCCACCACCCTGACGACGTCGCCGAGTTGGATGCGCGGGTCGTGCAGGACGTCCACCTCGCCGAGCACGGGGACCGGGTAGCGGCCGGCGTCGAGCATGGCGTGGGAGAGGTCGGAGGCCACCTGGAGCTGCTGCACCCAGTCGCTCGCGGGCGCCTGGTAGACCTGCTTGCCGTAGTACCTCTGGCTCGTGGTGTTGTACCAGAGGGCCGTGCGCTGGGCCGGGTCCGCGGTCCGCTTCTGCGGCACGATCTGCACCGACGGCTTGCCGTCCTTGGTCACCGTCCACACGCTCGCCGTGCCGTGGTTGACGAACCGGACGATGTAGTTCGGGCCGTCGCGGCGGGCGCTGACCGTGACGTTGCCCTTGACCGAGGTGCCGCCGGTGGCCGCGCTGCCGAAGCGGACCTTGTGCCCGGTCGTCGTCGACGCGTCGTCCTCGATCTGGAGGGGGCCGATGTCCAGCTCGTCGTCGGCCATGGCGTACGCCACCTCGACCGCCGTGCCCGGCTTGATCTCCCGTACGGCGGTGTCGGTGGTCGTGCTGCCGTTGGCGGCGCGTACCGCGGTGTAGTCCTGGTAGGGCTGTTCGCAGTGGTTGCGGCAGGCGTCGATCTCTTCGGAGACGGTGAGCGAGGCGATGTCCCGACGGGTCGTGACGGTCACGTCCGGCCGCGCGGGCACCTTCTGGAACCGTCCCGGGCCGCGCCAGCGGAAGACGCCCTGCTCGTCGAACTCGGCCGTGGACATGGTGGCCCGGGCGATCTCGGTGATCACGTCCCACTGGGAGCCGGAGGCCTTCGGGACGTCGAACAGGGGGACCGTGACGTCGTCCAGTTCGGCGGCCTTGGTCCAGCGGCCCCGCTGCTCGAACTCGTCTGCGGTGTAGGAGTCGAGGTCGGGCCAGACCCGGTCGGTGACCTGGAGGCACTCCACGGCCACGTCCGTCGTCAGGTCGATCCGGTAGAGCTCGGACGGCGGCTGGGTGGAGGAGGAGGCGCTGAACGTGCCGGGCCCGGTGGAGGGCACGACGTACTCGCCGTCGGGCGCGGTCAGCCGCGGGTACACGGTCGCCGGTGTGGCGGCGGACGTGGTCCCGGCCCGGGTGTCCACCGTGAAACCCAGGTGCCAGGCGCCCTTGAGGGACGCCAGCTTCGGCACGGTCCAGGTGTAGACCTGGCCGCTGCCGCCGACCGTCCCGGAGGTGATCTTCACGGTGCCGGCCGCGAAGTCCACGTTCAGGGCGTAGTTGCCGTAAGCGCCCGCGCTGCGGTCGAAGACCAGCTTCAGCTCCAGCGTGCTGCCCACGGCACGGGCCGTGTTCACGTGCAGCTCGGCCTGGAACACCTTGCCGGCCACCACGAACCGGGACCGGGGCATCCAGGACACCGCCAGCCCGGGGGCGGCCGGCATCAGGGCCATCTCGTGCGGCGCGCCGTCCCGGATCCAGGAGTACGACGCCGGGTCGGGCAGTGTCTCCGGCTGGCCGTGGGTGGCGTCGAAGCCGCCGTGCAGGGAGGCGTACAGGGCGGTGAAGGGGGCGGTGACATCGGTGCTCACCGCGGGCGCGCGGGGCGGCGGGCAGGTGTGGATGCCGCCCTGGCGCAGCAGCTCGTCCACGCACCAGGTGGCGCTCGCCACGGGCCGGGCGTACATCAGGCCCTGGTACGGCCGGGGCAGCAGGGCCGGTCCGCGCAGCCGCTCGGCGCCGTCCAGCGCCTGCACGGTGACGGTGTCGGTGCCGGAGGCCGCGGTGCGGGAGCGGACGGTCCCGCGGAAGGCGGGCAGGGTCGCGCCGAGCAGGCCTGTCTCGTGGACGACGGACTGGCCGGGGCGTACGGCGTCGCCGGTGGCGCGTCCGGCCCACGCCGAGTACAGCTGGGGCGCGGGTGTCCCGCCGGCCCCGCCGAGCTGGAGCTCCAGCTGGGCGGAGGCGCTGCCGGAGAAGGCGCGCAGCGCTTCGGGCAGGTCGGTGCTGTAGGCGCGTTCGGCCTTCCAGGACTGCACCTGGGGACCCAGGTCCCGGCCGCCGCACCGGGTGGCGTGCGCCGGGGTGCGGTCGGGGGCGGCGAGGGCGTCGTCCAGTGCCGGGTCAGAGCTGAGCACCGCGCACCTCCACCAGGTCGAGGCTGACGTTCCGGTACGGCAGCGGGGCGGCGGGCAGGTCGGTGTAGCCGGTGAGGCTCATGGCCGGGCAGCCGTCGCCGAGCGCGAACGCGGTGGCCGGCTCGCCGATGGTGAGGCAGGCGCCGGCGAGCCCGTAGAGGCCGGTGGCGCCCGGTCCGCCGACCGGGGTGACGAAGGCGGCGCCGGCCGGGGCGGTCCCGGTGACGCCGCTGTCGTTCGCGGACGTGGAGGCGAGGTACGTCCCGTCGACTGCCTTCCAGTCGAGCTGGGCGGTGGCGGTCGCCGCACTCCAGTCGGGCGGCAGCAGCCACGACACCTGCATGCCGGGCATCACCGGCCACCCGGTCCACACCCCGTGCCGCCAGCCGAGGCGGCCGGCCGCGTCCTGGAAGTCGGCGACGACGGTGGCCGCGAGGGACGGGCTGATGACGACCGTGCCCTGCACCGTGAACCAGTGGTCGGTACCGCTGGACCGGGTGCTCTGGGCGGCCGCCTGGTAAGGGTCGAGCAGGTTCACGGACGCCGGGTCGAGCAGGGCCAGCGGCCCGTACGGGGGCTGCGGACCGCCCTGGAAGCCGGGCTCGTTGACCCGGCGGGCCAGCCGGGTGAGGTGCTGGGCGTCGCCCGGGGGCAGGGCGTCCCAGGACAGTTTGAGCCGGCGCACGGTGCGTGCCGTCGCGACGGTGGTGATGTTCCCCTCGAGGGACTTGAACTCGGTGACGTTCAGATCGGCGGTGCGGTCCCAGCTCTTCGCGGCCTGGGCGATCTCCCGCAGGAAGCCGGGCCGTCCGATCCACAGGTTCCTGGCCATGGTTGCTCCTCTCACCTCCGGGCGAGCTGGCGCTGTCCGACGAGGACGGCGCGGGCGATGACTTGGGAGTCCACCTCGACGTGCACGGGCCGCTCGGCGAGCTTCTCGACGGCGGCGGCGAGCCGGTGCATCCCGCCGCCCGAGCCGAGGACCCGCTCCAGCTTCGACAGCGGGATGACGGCCTCGGGCTCGCCGGCCTCGGCGAGCAGGGCGAGGGTGCCGCCGCGGCGGGCGGGCACGACGCCGCCCTTCGCGAGGGTGGGGATGTTGGGGAGCATCGGCAGGTGGATGCCGAACTCCCGGCCGCCGAAGTGGGGGACCCAGTCGGGGATCTTGACGTGGATGCGGTTCAGGGCGCCGATCATGGCGTTGAGTCCGCCGATGTAGGCGCGCGGCAGCGCGGTGAAGGCGTTGATGATGCCCTTCAGCACCGACTTGATCGGTCCGGCGTGGTTCTTGATGGCGCTGTAGATGGCGTTCCAGGCCCACTTGACGCCCTTGGCGAGGGCGGCGGAGACCTTGTCCATGTTGATGAACTTGGAGATGAGCGGGGCGAGCAGCGCCATGATCAGCCCGAAGGCGTTGGCCTTCATGGCGGTGTTGAGCCCCTTCTGCGCGAGCGTCGCCCCCTTCAGCCCCGACCCGAACCCCTTCATGGAGGTGCCCCCGGCCGTCGCCTTCTTGCCGGCGTTGCCGACGGACTTCTCGACGGCGTCGGACTGGCGCTTGACGTCACGAAGGGCGTTCTTGGCGCCGCCGGAGGAGGTTTTGAGGTGCTCGAGGGAGGACTTGAACTTGTCGTTGGAGCTCTTGGTCCTGGCCAGTGAGCTGTCGGCCTGGGCGACAGCCGTCTTGAACCCGCCCGTGGAAGTGGCGGCGCGGCCGGCCGCCGAGGCGAACCGGCTGAAGGCACCGTCCGCGGTGCGCAGTTTCTGTATCAGGGACATACGGATGTCTCCTCGGGTCAGGAATCGGTGAGGTGCCGGGGCGGCACGTCACGGGGTGGCTCAGATACGTGCCTCCAGATCGTCGACACGCGCCTCCAGCGCGGCCAGGCTGCGGCTCGCCTGTGTGGCGGATCGGGCGGCCAGGCGGGCACTCTGGTCCGCGCTGCGCAGCAGGTTGTCGGCGCGTCGGGAGTCCTGCTGGGCCCTGCGCGCGTCCTCCTGCGCCTGGTGGGCGCCGGTCCGGGCGGCGCGGACCTGCCGGTTGAGCTCGTCCTCGAACTTCTTGACCCGTTCGCGCTCCCGCTGCCGCGTGGCCGCGGCGGCTTTTGCCTCCGCCGCGTCCTTCTCTGCCTTCTCTTCCTTCTCCCGCCGGTCGCTTCTGCCGTAGACGGCGTTCTCGAGTGACCATTTCTTGCCAGGGCCGATAGGTCGTCCGGCAAAGGTGAGCCCTTTCTCGTCCCACTTGAACAGCGACTGGTCGAACTTGAGGAACTGGGCGCTGAGAGTGGCCACCTGACCGTCGACCTTGGCGAGCGTGCCTTGGATGTCTTTGAACAACTCGCCTTTGAACTTGGGCAGTTGATTCGCCAGGATGGACGCTGTCGTCTGCTGCGCCTGCTGTGCGGCGGCGAGCCGCACAGTGGCCGGGTCGTAAGGCTGGCTGTGGGATGACACGTGATACCTCCGTGCGTGAGCAGGGTGCGACGAAGAACCCCTGACCGCCGCGGTCAGGGGGTGACGGGGAAAGCAGGTGTCAGAGGCCGAGCAGGCCGAGGACGATCCAGACGTCGAGGACGGCGAGGAAGAGCGCGACCGGTGTGACACCCACCAGTTGGCGCCGTCGGACACGGAGGGCGGGTTCCAGGCACTCCCGCAGTTCGGCCGTCGTCGGGACGGCGGGGTCGTACACCACGGTCACGTCCGCGCCGGGCACCACGGTCGTGTGACCCATCGGAAACGACTCGGCCTCGTGCTCGGTGCCGTCCGGAAGACGGTAGGAGAAGTGCACCGAGACGTAGTCCTGATCCCAGGACAGTGACGTACAGGTTCCCGTCGTTTCCGCGCCGGACTCGCGCAGGCGAAGGCCCTGGCGGTGCCGACGGGCCGTGTGTACGACGGTGTATCCCACGCCGGTGGACACGACAGCCATGATGAGTGCCAGAACCAGGGCACCGCCCACTACGTCGCTCCCGTCCGGTAGCCACCAGCTGTCCGAGGCACTTCATGATGACGTACGGGATCAGTGCCGTCCACGGGCGTCCCTTCAGGCGAAACCTTACGATTCCGCACGGGGAGAGGGGGGTGTGAGGTGTGACCGCCTGGGCGCTGTTTTCGCTCTTCGTCTGGTGGGCGCTCTGGGCTCGGGGCAGAGTCCGTCGCGTCCACCGGCTCAATGAGCACGGCGTGTCCTGCCAGCTGACCCACTCGCACACCGCCTCGGCCGTCGCGGGCGTGGTGATCGCCGCGATCGCGGGTGTGATCAAGGCGCTGGTGTGACGGCGGCGGCGTCGCTCGGGCAACCCGTCGCCGGTCAGGCGAGGAACCGGGCCATCTCCTGCGGACTCGGCAGGGTGTCCGCCTCCTGGGCCGAACCGGGGCGCGGCAGCGGCTCCGGAGGATCCAGGGACTCCGCGTCCTCGTCCTGGTTGACGGTGGCGAACATCCAGTTGGCCTGCGCGAGTTGGTCGACCACGGCGGCCAACAGGTGGTCGGTCAGGGACCACTCGGCGGCCTCGCCCTGCACTTCCCGCAGCAGCGCGCTGTCCCGCGGCAGGTGCCGGACGAGCACCGCGAGCCGGCGTGAGGTGAGCCGGCCGCGGTGCCAGTCCAGGAGGTCGACGCCGTAGTGGCGGAGCAGGTCCGCCTCCAGGGCCTCGGCGTGCTCTTCGACGAGCTCGCCGAGGCTCAGTCTTCCCCCAGGCCCAGCCCCGTCTCCTTGCCGTAGGCCTCCAGGATCGCGGCGATGTCCTGCATGGTGACGTCGTGCTGCTCGAAGCGGGTGAACTGCTGCTCGCCGAGGAGGAGCCGGAGCAGTCCGTCCACGTCGTTGTCGTCGAGGTCGCGCAGCTTGCGCGCGGTGGCGCGGGTCAGCTCGGTGGGCAGGGCGAAGGTGTCGCCGTCCAGTGCGAAGGTCCAGTCGCGGCCGAGGGCCTCCAGGCGCTGGGCGCGGGCGGCGTTGACGTCGAAGGTGGTCACACGGGGCTCCGTTTCCGGTGGTCAGGGGGCGGGCCCGGGGGCCGCCCGCCCCACGCGACCGCGGCGGCG
>NZ_JBEXLP010000073.1:0-34699 GCF_040610035.1 Streptomyces sp. NPDC004542 | reverse complement strand
TCGCGTCCGCCTCGACCCCGCCGCCATCACCCGCATCGCCCGGGTCGCCCTCGTCCTGCTCCGCCTCGTACACGGCCGCACCCCTGAACGAAGATAACGAACCGTCACGAAACGTTACCGAGAAAGGCTCATTGATTGAAGCCCAGGTTGATACTCCGTACCACGCGGAGCTGGGCGGACTTGTACTTGTACGGTAAGGGTGTTGCACATGAGCCTTCTGGTGACCGTCCGCATCCGGTCAAATACCATCCATGAGCAGAGGCACACCTCGTGCAGGAGCACGCAGCCGACAGCTTCGCCGGATCGTCGCGCGTCGGGAAGGCGCGGGGCACCGAGACGGTCGCGGACGGCTTCGGGCACCTGTGGGAGCACTCCGCCCCGGGCACCGCCGTAGGGCACCGGAACGGGCCGCCGTCGTCCGCTGGGTGGCTCGCGGTCCCGTCGAGGCGGCGAGGGGCTCCGACCACTGGGTGAATCAGCTCGCCACGACGCTCCCCGCACTGGCGGCAGTCGCGGCCCTGGCCTTCACCTGGATCTCCGTCGCCCAGGTGTCCGCCGAGCTGACCATTTCCGAGCAGGGGCAGATCGCCGACCGGTACGACGCCGCAGTGGAGAAACTCGTCGACGACTCCGTCGATGTCCGCAGGGGAGCCATCTACTCCATGCAGAGCATCATGACCGACTCTCCCCGGATGCAGCCCGCGGTGATCGACATGCTGTCCAAGTACGTCCGTGACCGCGCCACGAAAACCCCGGTACTCGTGGAGAAGGCCCCCGACATCCGGGCGGCGCTCTACACGCTCGGCAATCGCGACCCGTCCCATGACGGAAAAGCCGTCATCGACCTCGGGGGTGTCCGCCTCCGGAAAGTCGACCTCAACGGCGTTGATCTGACCAGCGCGAACCTCGAAAAAGCGGTCCTCTCCGACGGCGACCTCGAGAAGGCGGATCTCTCCGGTGCCGACCTGGAGTCGGCCGTCTTGACCGGCGTACGTCTGACCGGCGCCGATCTGACGAACTCCTACGTCAAGCGGGCCGACCTGCGGGGAGCGGATCTGACCGGCGCCGATCTGAGCGGGGCCGACCTGACCGAGACGAAGCTGGCACGGGCGAACCTGACCGGGACCATATGGAAGTGCACGAACCTGTCCGGGGCGAATCGGCCGGAAGGGGATCTCCCCGATGTGACCTCGAGTATGGCCCCGGACCGATCGCGATCACCGGGATGCGACGGAACGCTGCCGTGATGAGCCCGATGGTCTCGGCGGCCGTCTCCGCTCAGGTGAGAGCCGCCGCCCGCACCGTCGCCGCGATCGTCGCCGAGCCCACCACGCGGGTGCCGTCGTACAGGACGATCGCCTGGCCGGGGGCCACGCCCCGTACCGGCTCGGTGAAGCGGACCTCCAGGGAGCCGTCGACGAGTTCGGCGGTGACCTCGCTCTCGCCGCCGTGGGCGCGGAGCTGGGCGGTGTAGGTGCCCGGGCCGGTGGGGGCGGCGCCGCACCAGCGCGGCTTGATCGCCGTCAGGCCGGTGACGTCCAGGGCGGCGGCCGGGCCGACGGTGACCGTGTTGGTGACCGGGGAGATGTCGAGCACGTAGCGCGGCTTGCCGTCGGGGGCCGGCGTGCCGATCCGCAGGCCCTTGCGCTGGCCGATGGTGAAGCCGTACGCGCCCTCGTGCGTGCCGAGCCTGGCGCCGGACTCGTCGACGATGTCGCCTTCGGCCTTGCCCAGGCGCCGGGCCAGGAAGCCCTGGGTGTCGCCGTCGGCGATGAAGCAGATGTCGTGCGAGTCGGGCTTCTTGGCCACGGCCAGGCCCCGGCGCTCGGCCTCGGCACGGATCTCGTCCTTGGTGGTGACCGTGTCGCCGAGCGGGAACATCGCGTGGGCCAGCTGCCGGTCGTCCAGGACGCCGAGGACGTAGGACTGGTCCTTGGCCATGTCGGAGGCGCGGTGCAGTTCGCGGGTGCCGTCCTCGTTCAGGATCACCTGGGCGTAGTGGCCGGTGCAGACCGCGTCGAAGCCGAGGGCCAGGGCCTTGTCCAGGAGGGCGGCGAACTTGATCTTCTCGTTGCAGCGCAGGCACGGGTTGGGGGTGCGGCCGGCCTCGTACTCGGCGATGAAGTCCTCGACCACGTCCTCGCGGAAGCGGTCGGCGAGGTCCCAGACGTAGAACGGGATGCCGATGACGTCGGCGGCCCGGCGGGCGTCGCGGGAGTCCTCGATGGTGCAGCAGCCCCGCGCCCCGGTGCGGAACGACTGCGGGTTCGCGGAGAGCGCCAGGTGGACGCCGGTCACGTCGTGGCCTGCCTCAGCCGCGCGGGCGGCGGCGACGGCGGAGTCCACGCCGCCCGACATGGCGGCGAGGACGCGGAGGGGGCGGGTGCGCTGCGGGGTGTCAGTCATAGCCCTTCCAGGGTACGGGGGCACGGGAACCGGAGGGCGCGGGTATCCGTTGACGATCACGTGGGGGTGACAGGGGTGAGCGCGGCGAAGAGCGACGCCGACCGGCGGCCGGGGCGGCGGGCCCTGCTCGTCGGCGGGCTCGCGGCCGCGGTGGGCACGGCCGCGCTGGCCCGGCAGGAGCTGTCGCACCTGTGGTGGCGGCTGCCGGGCGTGGAGAAGCCGCGGGTGGCGGGCGCGGTGGACTTCGGGGGTGCGCGCTGGGTGGCGGCGTCCCCGGCGAACTACCGGCGGGCGGACCGGCCGGACGACTATCCCGTGGACCGGGTGGTCGTCCATGTCACCCAGGGCGACTACGCGAGCGCGGTGCGGGCCTTCCAGGACCCGGCGCACCAAGCGGCGGCGCACTACATCGTGCGCGAGGACGGGCGGGTGACCCAGCTGATCCGCGAGCTGGACGTGGCCTTCCACGCGGGCAACCGGCAGTACAACGAGCGCAGCGTCGGCATCGAGCACGAGGGGTTCGTGGAGCACGCGTCCTCCTTCACGGACGCGATGTACGCGACCTCGGCACGGCTGACGGCCACGATCTGCGGGCGGTACGGCATACCCGTGGACCGGGAGCACGTGATCGGGCACGTGGAGGTGCCGGGAACGGACCACACGGACCCCGGCCGCCACTGGGACTGGGGGCGGTATCTGGAGCTCGTCCACCGGCACATGTGACACACATCACTCCCTAAGTCCCCTGTGAGGCGGCTCCGTGACGCAGGTGTCCGATGCGTCCCCCACTGCGCGTGTGACCTGCCGCACGCCGACTTGGCTTTCGTTCGGCGCGATCGGACCGGGTCGCCCCTCACGGCGGCCGCACAGCCGGCCCGGCTTCCCCCCAGCCCGGACCCAGTCCTTACACAGTTCTTACGTCAAGCATCCCGGGCCATGGCTGACATCACCGAGCCCGGCACCACTGCGGGCAGAAGCGACCACCACTCCTCCGTCACGCACCGGCATGCCGAGCGGGAGCACACCAAGGACAGCAGGACCAAGGGCGGCAAGGGCCTGCACCGGCGGAAGTTCCTCGGCGGGGCGGCCGGGTTCGGCCTGGCGGCGGTCGGGGCGGCCGGTACCACCTTCGCGCTGCTGAGCGACGGGAGCGACAAGGCGTCCGCGGCGTCCGGCACGCTCACCGTCCCGGACCTCCTGGAGGGCACCGCCTCGGACGGCACCACCACCTTCACCCTGGAGGCGAGGACGGGCACCAGCGAGGTGCTCTCCGGCGTCACCAGCGACACCATGGGCTACAACCAGTCGTTCCTCGGCCCCACCATGAAGTGGACCAAGGGCGACACGGTGCTGCTGAACATCACCAACAGCCTGGGCGCGGACACCACCGTCCACTTCCACGGCGCCCACGTCCCGGCGAAGATGGACGGCGGCCCCCAGGTGGCCTTCGGCGACGGGGAGACCTGGGCCCCCACCTTCGAGGTGAAGGACGAGGCCAAGACCCTCTGGTACCACCCGCACGCCCTCGGCACGACGGCCGAGCAGGTGGTGGCCGGACTGGCCGGCATGATCATCGTCGAGGACGACTCGGACACCTCCGCCGCCCTGCCCAGCGAGTACGGCGTCGACGACATCCCGATCATCCTGCAGTGCCTGGCCGCCGACACGTCCGGGGGCATCAAGTACAACCTGACCGGCTACCTCAGCAGCGGCCTCGTCTACCCGGTGCTGTGCAACGGCACGAACGTCGACGACACCACCCTCACCTTCGAGGCGACCAGGACCCGCACCCGCTTCCGGCTGCTGAACGCCTCGCCGTCCGACATCATCACCGTCCAGCGCAGCGACGGCGGCACCATGACGCAGATCGCCACGGACCAGGGCTATCTGGCCGAGGCCGCCGAGGTGACGTCCGTCCGTCTGGTGGCCGGCGCCCGCGCCGAGGTCGTCATGGACCTCACCGAGGACGTCACGCTCCAGGCGGTGATCACCACCGGCTGGGTGCGCGGCGGCAGCGGCACCTACGACTTCCTCACGGTCACCGCGAGCGGCAGCGACACCCCGGACGACCTGCCCAGCACGCTGAACACCATCGACCGGTACGACACCGGCGACTTCACCGCCCGGACGATCACGCTCGGCCAGAGCGGCGCCACCATGCTGATCAACGGCTCGGCCGGAACCAGCATGTCCTCCATGGCCATGATCAGCACCACGCTCGGGTCCAGGGAGATCTGGACCATCAAGAACAACACGCAGCTGGAGCACTCCTTCCACCTGCACGACGTGCCGTACCAGCTGGTCTCCGTCAACGGCGCGGATCCCAGCGGCGTCGAGCTCGGCTGGTACGACACCTACGAGGTGGTGGGCGGCGGGTCCATCGAGATCGCCATGGAGTTCACCGACTTCGCCGACGACACGTACATGTACATGCTCCACTGCCACCTCCTCCAGCACGAGGACGAGGGCATGATGGCGTCCCTCATGGTGACGGACGACTGACGGACGGTCGACGGACGCTCAGGTCGGCGGACGCTCAGATCGGCGGACGCTCAGATCGGCGGACGCTCAGGTCAGCCCCGCGGCGCGCGCACGCTCCACCGCGGGGCCGATCGCCTTCGCGACCGCCTCGACGTCCGCCTCGGTGGAGGTGTGGCCGAGGGAGAAGCGCAGCGTGCCGCGGGCCAGGTCCGGGTCGGTGCCGGTGGCCAGCAGGACGTGGCTGGGCTGGGCGACACCGGCGGTGCAGGCGGAGCCGGTGGAGCACTCGATGCCCTGCGCGTCGAGCAGGAGCAGCAGGGAGTCGCCCTCGCAGCCGGGGAAGGTGAAGTGGGCGTTGGCCGGGAGGCGGTCCACCGGGTCGCCGCCCAGGACCGCGTCCGGCACCGCTGTGCGGACCGCCTCGATCAGGGCGTCGCGCAGGGCGCCGATCTCGCGGGCGAACCATTCGCGCCGCTCGGCGGCGAGGCGGCCGGCCACCGCGAAGGAGGCCACGGCCGGGACGTCCAGGGTGCCGGAGCGCACGTGGCGCTCCTGGCCGCCGCCGTGCAGCACGGGCACGGGGGCCCACTCGCGGCCCAGGAGGAGGGCGCCGATGCCGTACGGGCCGCCGATCTTGTGGCCGGAGACGGTCATCGCGGCGAGGCCGGAGGCGGCGAAGTCGACGGGGACCTGGCCGAAGGCCTGGACGGCGTCCGCGTGCAGGGGGATGCCGAACTCGCCTGCGATGGCGGCCAGTTCACGGACCGGCAGGACCGTGCCGATCTCGTTGTTGGCCCACATGACGGTGGCCAGGGCGACGTCGGCGGGGTTGCGGGCGATGGCCTCGCGCAGGGCCTCGGGGTGGACCCGGCCGTGGGAGTCGACGGGGAGGTACTCGACGGTGGCGCCCTCGTGTTCGCCGAGCCAGTGGACGGCGTCCAGGACGGCGTGGTGTTCGACGGGGCTGGCCAGTACCCGGGTGCGGGCCGGGTCGGCGTCGCTGCGGGCCCAGTACAGACCCTTGACGGCGAGGTTGTCGGCCTCGGTGCCGCCGGAGGTGAAGACCACCTCGCTCGGGCGGGCGCCCAGCGCGTCCGCGAGGGTCTCGCGGGATTCCTCGACCGTACGGCGGGCCTTGCGGCCGGATGCGTGCAGGGAGGACGCGTTGCCGGTGATGCTCAGCTGGGCGGTCAGTGCCTCTGCCGCCTCCGGGAGCATCGGGGTGGTCGCGGCGTGGTCGAGGTAAGCCATGGTGAGCCCGATTCTACGGGGCCGGGTGTGCGGGGGCGCGGCTCGCCCGGCCGCTCCCCACGGGCGTCCCGCGGGCGCGTACGGCTCGGCAGCCGCCGGATCCGCCGGCCCGGTGGGCGGTACCGGCCCGCGGGGGCCCGCGCGAGCGGAGCTCCGAGGCCGCCCACCTGTTACGTCACCGAAACCGTTCCCCACGGGGCCGGGGGGGGGCGCCGTGTTCCGCTGAGCGGACCGACCGGCACCGACGCGTATGCCAAGTCCCCGGCACCACAAGGTAGTTGTATAACGAAACTTTCCTGTTTCCTGCGCAAAACCTGATCTTCACACCTTGTTGGTTCAGTCCGGGTACCCATCAGCGATCTTGGAGGTGCCTTGAGCGCTCCCACACCCACCGCCGCGCAGCTGGATGCCTATGTACGGGCCCGGCTGGCGATCGCGGGCTTCGACCTCTCCCTCCTCCCGACGGAGTACTCCGCGGAGACGGGTGTACCGACCCAGGACCAGCTGCTCGCCTCGCTGCGGTCGTTCATGACGTCGACGCCCCCGGCGCTGTCCGGCTGGGCGCCGCCCGCCCACAGCCCCGAGTACGCACAGCAGGCCGCGCCCCCGCTGCTGTACCCGTCGATCACCCAGGCGTGGAACGGAAAGGTGGACGAGAGATGAGCAGGGACCTCAACCGGCGTGTGTTCCTCGGCGCGTCGGCCGCCGCGGCGAGCGGCATGGCACTGGCGTCACCGGCCGTGGCCGCGCCCGCCGCGGCGGCGGCCGGAAAGTCCGCCTCCCGGAGCGGTCCGGCGCCGAAGGTGCCCGACGTCGAGGTACGCCGGGCCGCCCGGCAGGACCCGACGGAGGCGACCCTGGCCGAGGCGGTGGTGCTGATGCGCCACGGCAAGCTGACATCGGCCAAGCTCACCCAGGCGTACCTGGACCGCATCGCCGAGTACGGGGCGGTGTACCAGGCGTACGCCGAGGTCACCGGTGATGCCGCGCTCACCGCGGCGCGCAGGGCCGACCGGACCCACTCGGCCGGACTGCTCCACGGCATCCCGCTCTGCATCAAGGACAACTTCTTCACCGCCGGGGTCCCCACCCGGGCGAACTCCTACATCTTCGAGGACTTCGTCCCCACCGAGGACGCCACCGCCTGGGCTCGGCTGAAGAAGGCCGGCGGCATCCTGCTCGGCAAGGGGCAGATGGGCCCGCTCGCCACCACCCGCGCGACCACCCCCAACGGCACGATCACCACCGTCAACGCGTGGACGCCGGACGACATCACGACCGACCCGGGCGGCTCCTCCACCGGACCGGCCTGCGCAGTCGCGGGCCGGCTGGCCTCCTCGTCGATCGGCACCCAGACCGGCGGGTCCATCGTCCTGCCGTCCAACCGGCAGAACATGACGGGTCTGAAGCCGACCATGGGACGCGTGTCACTGCACGGCGTCATCCCGCTGTCCTACACCCGCGACCACCCGGGCCCGATCGCCCGCGACGCGCTGGACGCGGCGATCATGCTCCAGGTGCTGGCCGGTTCCGACCCCCTGGACCCGCGCACCCAGGGGCTGCCCGGGGCGCCGGACTACATCCGCGCGGCGACCCCGGTCGTACAGCGCGGCAAGGTGCGGATGCGCCGGGCGACGAAGGTGGGCGTACCTGCCGACTTCCTGGCCAGCCAGAAGGCGCTGCGCTCCGCCTTCCTGGAGCGGCTCGACAGCATCTCCGGGATCACACTGGTGGACGTCGCCTACCCGGACGACTGGGACCTGCTGACCGGGCCCTTCAACAACGGACGGCTCGTGGAGCGCGCCGAGCCGTTCCGGCACTGGCTGCAGAACGACCCGGCCAAGTTCGGCGTCTCACTGATCACCTGGGTCCAGGGGCTGATGCTCAGCGGTGACGAGTACCTGACCGCGCAGCGGGCCAAGAACCACCTGATGCAGGAGATGCTCACCGGCGTGCTGGCCAAGTGCGACGTGGTGCTGCAGACCGGCCCGGCACCCTTCGACCTGCTGGGACTGCCGGAGATCGGCTTCCCCATCGGGTTCGACGCCGGTCTGCCGGCCGGCGCCATCCTCGGCGGCCAGCCGTACGAGGAGGACCGCCTGCTGGAGGTCGTCGCCGCCTACCAGGCGGTCACCGACTGGCACACCCGGCGCCCCGCCGACCCCTCGGCCAAGCCCTCGTCCGCCGCGGGGAAGATCTCCTCGCTCCGGGCCGCCACCGCCACCGCCCGGCCCCGGCTGACACCGGAGCAGGTGGCCGCCGCGTCCGCCTGACGGTCCGGCTCTGCGACCCCCGGGACCACCGGTTCCACCGGCGCCCCCGGGGGTCGCCCACCACCGGCTCCGCCCGGACGGCGATCACGAAGGGAGTCCTCCCACCGTCACGCCTCCCATCCGCACCGGAACGACCGCTCACATCCCTAGAAGCTCCAGGACACCGTGTTGTCCATCTGCATGAACGCCACCAGGACCAGCAGGTCGGCGACGCCGAGGGTCATGCCGAGCAGGGCGCGGCCACGGCGGGCGGTGCCCCGCCACAGGGCCACACCGGCCAGGACGATGGCGATCGGACCGAGGAACAGGTTCAGGACGAGGAGGCCGAGGAGGCCGAGGACGAAGGACGCGACGGCCATGCCGTCCGTGTCGCCGACGGCGGTACGGCGGCTCGCCGGTGCGGTGAGTTGCATGGTGGTCAGCTCCCGACGGAACAGGGGACGAACTGGGACGGGGGGACGAACTGGGACGGGGGACGGATGGGTGGCGGGCGCCGGACGCGGGTCAGCCGGCGGACGTGCCGCGCCGGCGGCCGTGGCGCTCGCGGAGCGCGAAGATGCCGAGCCAGGCGGCGATGACGACTGCGGCGACGACGCTGAAGGTCAGCGGCGCGTGGGCCACGGTGCCCAGGACGACGCCGAGCAGCAGCAGAGCTGCGACGATGAACAGCATGGATGGTTCCCCCCTCCGAGGTGCTGGCGTGAAGTTTCGGTGAACGGTTGTGGTTACAGTTGTTCACTGACTTTCGAGTCTAGCGTGCTCGACCGCTTTGCAATTCCAGAGAACAGTTGTTAACTGGATGACATGAGTCACACCCTCGGAATCCGGCAGGCGCAGAAGCAGAAGACCCGGCAGGCGCTCCTGGACGCGGCGCTGGGGCTGCTCGAGGAGCAGAGCCTGAGCAGCCTGGGCCTGCGGGAGGTCACCCGGGCCGTCGGAGTCGCGCCCACCGCCTTCTACCGGCACTTCCGCTCCACGGCGGACCTCGGCGTGGCCCTGGTCGACGAGGCGCTGGGCAGCCTGCACCCGATGGTGCGGACGACGGTGTCCTCGGCGGGCGACAGCGACGAACGCATCGCGCGGGCCATCGAGCTGATCGCCCGGCACGTCGACGCGTTCCCCGCGCACGTCCGCTTCATCGCCCGCGAGCGCCACGGCGGGGTCCAGCCCGTACGGAAGGCCATCCGGGCCCAACTCGCCCGTTTCGCCGAGGAGGTGAAGGCCGAACTGGCCAAGGACCCCGAGGCGGAGGGGTGGAACGACGAGGACCTGCTGATGCTCGCGCACCTCTACGTCGACCAGATGCTCATCACCGCCTCCCTCTTCCTGGAGGGCCAGGAGTCACCGGACGCGTCCGAGGAGGAGCGGGAACGCGTCACCAGGCTGGCGGCCCGGCAGCTGCGGCTGATCAGTATCGGGCGCCGGCACTGGCACGACTGACCCGCGCGCACGCCAGGGGCGGCGAGCCCGTTCCCCCGGACCCACCGCCCCTGCGGTACGGAACCCCGTCACCCCTGCCGAGCCCGGCGCCGTCAGCCCTGCCGAGCCTGGCGCCGTCAGCCCTGCTGAGCCTGCTGCCCCTGCCCCGGCTGCCCGCCGCCGGGACCCCCGCAGCCGCCGCCCTGACCGCCACCGGGACCACCCTGACCACCACCGGGCGCACCGCTCGGCATGCCCGAGGGCCTCCCGCTCGGCATGCCCGAGGGGACGCCCGACGGCCTCCCGGTCGGCATCCCCGAGGGGACGCCCGACGGCGCGCCGCTCGGGGCACCGCTCGGGCGCCCGGACGCGCCCCCGCTCGGCATGCCGGACGGCGGCGCGCAGCTCTGCTGGGCGGAGCCGCCGCCGCTGGACGAGGAGTCGCCCGAACCGCAGGCGGTCAGCAGCAGCGGGGACAGCGCGAGCAGGGCGACGGCGGGGGCGAGGCGTGCACGCTTCATGAGAGCCAACTCCAGAAAAGCTGAGGAAGTCCTGAGGCGGGCACTCAATCAACGGTGCTTAGGACGTTCTTGGGTCCCTCCTGTGACCACCCTGTCCACCGGGTAAAGCCCGTCCCAAGTACCCGCTTCCACCAGGGCTTTCGGCCACGAGCCGGCTCCGCTCACCGGTACAGCCCTGTGACCGGACGAACCGCGGCCGGCAGTCCGGCGCGCACCTCGGGCGGCGCGAGGGCCTCCGACTCGTTCGCGAACACGAGCAGTTGACGGGCCGCGCGGACGAACATGCCGAGGCGTTGACGGCGCACCCGTACCCGGCGCACCCGTACCCGGCCCACCCGTACCGGGCGGATCACCGCGGTCGGCGAGGGCGGCGACGGACTCGCGGTCCGGCCGTTCGCCGCCGGTGTCGGGGACGCCGACCGGGCGGCGGTGTACGAGGGGGCACGCGCCCGGGCCTGGGAGGGGGACGAGCGGATGACGGTACCGGCCCGGGTGCCGTGAGGCGAGGTCCCCGGCCACGCCGCCCTCTCCGGCTGCGTGAGGGACCTGGTGACGCACACCTGGGACCTGGCCGAGGCGGCCGCCCACCCGCACGGACGCGACCCGGAACTCGCCGAGTCCGCCCTCACCACGGCCCGCCGCGTACGGCCCGGCCCGCGGCGCGCCCCGGGCACCCCCTTCACCCGCGCGATCGAGACCCCCGAGGACGCCGGCCCCCGCACCCGGCTCGCGGCCCGGCCGGGCCGCATCCCTCTCAGCCGAGCCTGACCCGGGCCAGTTGGCGGGACTGGGCGACCAGACGGTCCGTGCTGTCCCAGACCTCGGCGTCCTCCTCGAGGAAGCCGCCGGCCAGGTTGCGGGTGGTGATCGCCACCCGCAGCGGGCCCGGGGCCGGGCGGTGGCGTACGTGCACGGTCAGTTCGACCGTCGGGACCCAGCCGGACAGGCCGATCTCGAAGGCGGTCGGCGGCAGCGCGTCCACCGCGAGCAGCAGGGCGAGGGGGTCGGGGTCCCGGCCGTCGGCGAGGCCGAACCAGGCGCGCATCTCGCCCCGGCCGGAGGGGGCGCCGAGGGCCCAGCCCAGGGTGGCGGGGTCCAACTTGAGCAGCAGGCGGTCGATGATGGCGGAACCGCCCTCCAGCAGGACCGGCCCGTCCTCGGGGCCGAAGCACTGGTCCATGGGCGGGATCGCGGGCGGCGTGGCCGTCGTACGGACGTCGTCGGGGAGGGAGCCGAGGTCGCCGTAGGAGGCAAGGACGCGGATACGTTCGACCTCGTGGCCCGCCTCGTCGTACTGGAAGAGGGAGGCCTGGCCGGTGGAGAGGGTGCGGCCGGCGCGGACGGTCTCGATCCGCACGACCGCCGGGCCCGGCCGGGAGGCGGTGAGGTAGTGCGCCGAGATCGTGAAGGGGTCGGGGTGCGGGAGGGCGTCCGCGAGGGCACGGCCGAGCACGGCCAGCAGATAGCCGCCGTTGACGGCGCCGAAGATGGTCCATCCGGCGGAGAGGTCGATGTCGTAGACCCCGGGCTCGCGCCTGGTGACCGCGGTGTCGCGGTCGAACTCGCCGGCGCCGGTCGCGGTGCGCGTGACGGGGGCGGAAGCTGCTTCTGGCATGGGTGAACCGTACAACAGGCAACTACTAAGCGGTAGCTTTGGCTGGAGATGAGACAGCGTGGCGGGATCCCGCCCGTCAGGTGAGATCCCGGCAATTTCTCGGTAAGTGTCCGGACACGTCCGTAACCCCGGGGCCCCGGTCCCGCTCTATGAAGGCATGAGCCTCACCGGGACCGCGTTCCTGTACACCACCGTCGTGCTGTCCGTCGTCGCCCTCGTGCTGCCGCTCGTCCTGTGGTCGAGGATGCGGGGGCCCAAGGCGCTGCGCGTCGCGGCCCGGGTGCTGATGCTGCTGTTCGCCCAGGGCACCGCGGTCACGCTGGTGTTCGTCCTCGTCAACAACGCGAACAGCCTCTACGACAACTGGGCCGACCTGCTCGGCACCGGCAACCACGTCCAGCAGGCCGCGGACCTGGGCCGGGACGGCACCGGCGGCATAGCGTTCAAGCGGCTGCCCAAGGTCGGGCAGGCCTTCCGGCCCGCCGACGGCCCCGGTATGCGCGCGGCCGGCGGGGTCCGCGTCACCCAGCTCAAGGGACGGGTGTCGGGTGTGAACGCCGAGGTCTACGTCTGGCTCCCGCCGCAGTACGGCGAACCCGCCTACCGCCACCGCACGTTCCCGGTCGTGGAGCTGCTGCCGGGCTACCCCGGCTCGGCGAAGGCCTGGTTCGGCTCGCTGAAGGCCCACGAGCAGCTGCTCCCGCTGATGGAGGACGGCCGCGTCGCGCCGTTCATCCTGGTGGCGCCGCGCACCAACCTGCTGGCCGGGGTGGACACGGGCTGCGCCGACATCCCGGGCACGGTGAACGCCGACAGCTGGCTGAGCATCGACGTCCCCACGATGGTCATGGACAACTTCCGCGCCGAACCCGCGCCGTCCGGCTGGGCGGTCGCCGGGTACTCGGCGGGCGCGCACTGCGCGGTCAAGCTGGCCGTCGCCCATCCCGACCGCTACCGGGCCGCCGTGAGCCTGTCCGGGTACAACGACCCGATCGGCGAACGCAACTCGCTCGCCTCGCAGACCCCGGCCCTGCGCGCGGCGAACAATCCGTACCTGCTGCTGAGGAAGTCGGCCGTGCCGCCCCGGATCGCGCTGTACGTCTCCGGCGAGTCGGGGGACGGCTACCAGGCGGGCGTGGCCCTGGAAGCGGTCTCCAAGGCGCCGACGACGGTGCACGTGGTGTTCCTGCCGCGCAGCGCCGGCGGCCACACCATGGCGCTGTGGCGGCCGCAGGTGGTGCCGTCCTTCCGCTGGCTGACCCTCCAGATGGGCAAGAACCGGCCGCGGACGGCGGCCACGGGCGGCACTACTCCTCGGACACCGTCGACCGGCGGTTCCACGCGCGCGGCGCTCGCCAGTGGAACCGCATCGCGAGCAGGCGCAGCACGAAGGCGGTGACGACGGCGAGAGCGGTGGTGTACGGGGTCAGCGTGTCGAAGTGGATGCACAGCGCGATCATGGTGGCGCCGACGATCGCCGGGACCGCGTACAGGTCGCGGTCCCAGCGCAGCAGCGACGGCACCTCGTTGGCGAGCACGTCCCTGAGCACACCGCCGCCGACGGCGGTGGCCAGCCCCATGATCGCCGACGAGGTGAGGTTGAGGCCGTAGTCGTACGCCTTGGTCGTGCCGGCCACGCAGAACAGGCCGAGGCCGGCCGCGTCGAAGACGTTGACCGCCGCCTGGATGCGCTCCACGTGCGGGTGCAGGAAGACCACCAGGAGCGCGGCGAGCAGGGGGGCGAGGAAGTACCCCAGGTCGGTGAACGCGGCCGGTGGTACGGCCCCGATCACCAGGTCCCGGAACAGTCCTCCGCCCAGCGCGGTGACCTCGGCGAGGACGGCGATGCCGAAGACGTCGAAGTTCTTGCGGACGGCCAGCAGCGCACCGGAGATCGCGAAGACGAAGATGCCGACGACATCGAGGGTGTGCTGGACGGAGGGACTGAAGAGTTGCTGGAGCACCCTGACATTCTCACCCGTCAGGGAGCGTGAGCCTTGCAAAGCGAGGCTCACGGGCTCACAGGGCCGGTTTCCCTGTGCTGAACAGCCAGGTCTGGAAGAGGTCGTCGAGCTGCTGTCCGCTCACCTTCTCGGCGAGGCGGACGAAGTCGGCGGTGTCGGCGTTGCCGTACCGGTGCAGCGCCGTCCAGGCGGGCAGCAGCCGGAAGAACGCCCTGTCACCGATCCGCTCGCGCAGGACCTGGAGGGTCATCGCGCCGCGCTGGTAGACGGCCGAGGCGAACATGGTGTCGTGCTGCGGGTCGGCGACCTTGGTCTGCCAGAAGGCGGCATCGGCCGGGCGGGAGCCGTAGCCGGCCAGGAAGGAGTCGTGCGCCGAACGGGTGCCCTGGTGCTCCGCCCACAGCCACTGGGCGTAGGTGGCGAAGCCCTCGTTCAGCCAGATGTCCTTCCACCGCGCCACGCTGACCGAGTCACCGAACCACTGGTGGGCCAGCTCGTGCACGATCGTCGACTCGTTGCGCACGGCCGAGTAGGCGGGCTTGCTCTGCACCTCCAGCGAGAATCCGGCCTCGGGCATGTCGTCGACGATCGCGCCGGTCTCCTCGAAGGGGTACGGCCCGAAGATCCGGGACCAGTAGTCGGTGGCGGCGGCGGTGACGGCGTACACGTCGACGCTGTTGCTGTTCTTGAGCACCGGGTCGACGGCGACGTAGACCGGGATGCCGGAGGGCGTCCGCCCCGTCCGCACGTCGAACTTCCCGATGGTGGCGGTCGCGAGGTAGCTGGCCATGGGCCTGTTCTCCCGCCAGTGGGTGTACGTCGAGCCGCCCTTGTCGTACGTCGAGAGCAGCCGGCCGTTGGAGACGGCGGTCAGCCCCTTCGGCGCCTTGACGCGGATGTCGTAGGTGGCCTTGTCGGAGGGGTGGTCGCTGGACGGGAACCAGGTGGAGGCGGCGTTGGGTTCGCAGGCGACGAAGACGCCGTCGGCGGTCTTCATCCAGCCGTAGTCGGAACCGAAGACGATGGGGCCGCCGAGGGGCTCGGGCACACCGCCGTAGGTGACGGTGGCCGTGAAGGTGCGGCCCGTGCGCAGGGGGTCGCGCGGGGTGATCCGCAGCTCGTCGCCGTCCCGGGTGAACTGGGCCCGTCTGCCGTTCACTTCGACCCGGGTGACCTCCAGCTTCTGCAGGTCGAGGTCGAAGGAGGAGAGGTTCTGGGTGGCTCGGGCCGTGAGCGTCGTACGGCCGTCGAGGCGGTCGGTGTCCGGATCGTAGGCCACGGACAGGTCGTAGTGACGGGCGTCGAAGCCGCCGTTGCCGAGCCGCGGGAAGTAGCTGTCGCCGATGCCGTCGGCGCCCGGGGTGGGGGCGGAGGAAGCGGCGATGGAGAGGAAGGAGGCCGCAGCGGTGGCTACGGCTCCTAAACGTGCCGAACGGGAGAGTGCCATGGTCGTCCCTCTCGAGCGTGCCGGTCAGTGGACGGACACGGACGACTCTGCGCTCTCCCGTTCATGCATGTACATGACTTTGCCGACTTGTCATGTGCTACTTCTCGGTTGACTCCTGGGACTCGGCCCCCGCCGGCCCGGCGGAGGGAGCGTCGGCGGCCCCTGCGGAGGCGGTGGGCTCCTCGGCCGGGCGCTCGGCCTCGGCAGCGGACTCCTCGGCCGGGGCCTCGGCTTCGGCACCGGCCGCGGGCTCCTTCACCGCGCCGGCGATCCCCGCACCGGCCGGAACACCGCCCTCGGCGGACCGGGGGGCCGGAACCACGGCTTCGGCTTCGGCCTCGGCAGCGGCCTCCTCGGCCGGGGCCTCGGCGTCGGCGTCGGCCGCGGGCTCCTTCACCGCGTCGGGTGCCGTCGCCGCGCCGGCGGACGTCGCCGCGGCGACGGCGGCCGACGTCTCCGCGGACTCCTCCAGCACCGCGTCCGGAACCAGCTCCGAGGCCTCCTTCGCGGCGGACAGCAGCACCGTGTCCTGCGGGGCCTGGTCGGCGAAGTTCTCCGGGTGGTGGCAGGCGACCCGCTGGCCGGGCTTCAGCTCGAGGAGCGGCGGCTCGGTCGTCGTGCAGATCTGCGTGGCCTTCCAGCAGCGCGTGTGGAAGCGGCAGCCGCTCGGCGGCGAGATCGGGGACGGCACATCGCCCCGGAGCAGGATGCGCTCGCTCTTCGCGCCCCGGCGCCTGGGGTCCGGGATCGGCACCGCCGACATCAGCGCCTTGGTGTACGGGTGCATCGGCGCCTCGTACAGCGAGGTGCGGTCGGCGAGTTCCACGATCTTGCCGAGGTACATCACCGCGATCCGGTCCGAGACGTGCCGGACGACCGAGAGGTCGTGCGCGATGATCACGTACGTGAGGCCGAGCTCCTCCTGGAGGTCGTCCATCAGGTTCACGACCTGCGCCTGGATCGACACGTCCAGCGCGGACACCGGCTCGTCCGCCACCACCAGCTTCGGCTTCAGGGCGAGCGCGCGGGCGATGCCGATGCGCTGGCGCTGACCGCCGGAGAACTCGTGCGGGTAGCGGTTGTAGTGCTCGGGATTGAGACCCACCACCGACAGCAGCCGCTGCACCTCCTTCTTGATGCCGCCCTCGGGCTGGACGCCCTGCAGCCGGAAGGGTGCGCCGACGATGGTGCCGATGGTGTGCCGCGGGTTCAGCGACGAGTACGGGTCCTGGAAGATCATCTGCACGTCGCGGCGCAGCGGGCGCATCCCGCCGACCCCGAGGTGGGTGATGTCCCGGCCCTGGAACTCGATGGTGCCGGCGGTCGGCTCGAGCAGCCGGGTGATCAGCCGGCCCATCGTCGACTTGCCGCAGCCGGACTCGCCCACGACGCCGAGGGTTTCACCGGAGCGGACCTCGAAGTCGAGCCCGTCGACCGCCCGGACAGCGCCGACCTGACGCTGGAAGAGGCCCTTCTTGATGGGGAAGTGCTTCCGCAGCCCGGTCACCTTCAGCAGGATCTCGCCGGGGGCGACGTCCTTGGTGAGGGTGGCGGTACCGGAGTCCGCCTCCGTGGACCCGGCCCCCGCGCCGTCGCCCTGGGCAGGGATGCTCACTGCGTTGTCCTCTGCGTTGTCCTCTGCGTTCTCGCTCACAGCTTCGGCGCAATCTCTTCGGTCCAGATCCGCTCCCGCTGCTCCTGCGTCATGTGGCAGGCGGCCCAGTGCCGGCCGCCGACCTCGGTCAGCTCCGGGCGGACCGTGCGGGTGATGTTGTCCTTCGGGACGTCCGCGTACGGGCAGCGCGGGTTGAAGGCGCAGCCGGACGGGATGTTGATCAGGGAGGGCGGGGAGCCCTTGACCGGGATCAGCCGCTCCTGCTGCTCCCGGTCAAGGCGGGGCATCGAGCCGAGCAGGCCCCAGGTGTAGGGGTGGCGGGGCTCGTAGAAGACCTTCTCCGCGGGGCCGCGCTCGACACAGCGGCCGCCGTACATCACCAGGATGTCGTCGGCCAGCTCGGCGACGACGCCCAGGTCGTGGGTGATGACGATGACCGCGGAGCCGAACTCCTTCTGCAGGTCGCGGATCAGGTCCAGGATCTGCGCCTGGACCGTCACGTCCAGGGCGGTCGTGGGCTCGTCCGCGATGAGCAGTTCGGGGTTGTTGACCAGCGACATGGCGATCATCGCGCGTTGGCGCATACCGCCGGAGAACTCGTGCGGGTAGCTGTCCACGCGCTTGTCCGGCTGCGGGATGCCCACCCGGTCGAGCATCTCGACCGCCCGCTTGCGGGCGGTCTTCTTGTCGACGTCGTGGTGGGTCCGGTAGGCCTCCACGATCTGGGTGCCGATGGTGTAGTACGGGTGCAGCGCGGAGAGCGGGTCCTGGAAGATCATGGCCATCTCGCGGCCCCGCAGCCTGCGCACCTCGCGGGGGTCGGCCGAGAGGAGTTCCGTCCCGGCCAGCCAGATCTCGCCGGAGATCTGTGCCCGCCGCTTGCCGTACTGGCCGGTGGTGTGCAGCCCCATGATGCCGAGCGAGGTGACCGACTTGCCGGACCCCGATTCACCCACGATGCCGAGGGTCTTGCCCTTGTCCAGCTGGAAGCTGAGGCCGTCGACGGACTTGACCAGACCGTCGTCGGTGGGGAAGTGCACCTTCAGGTCGCGCACTTCGAGGAAGGCGGTGGGAGCGGCCGGGGTGGCGACGGGTTCGCCGACGGCCGCTCCGGTCTTGTTCAGTTCGGTCATCCCAGCCTCACTCGCGGGTCGATGACGGCGTACAGAAGGTCGACGGCGAGGTTGGCGAGGGCGATCGCGAGGGCCGCGAACAGGGTCACTCCGAGGATGACCGGCAGGTCGTGGCTGCTGATGGCCTGCACCGCGGCGAGACCGAGGCCGGGGAGGTTGAAGGTGGACTCCGTCAGCACGGCACCGCCGAGCAGCGCGCCGAGGTCCAGGCCGAAGACCGTGAGGATCGGGGTCATCGCGGAACGCAGCGCGTGCCGGGTGATGACGGTCCGTTCGTGCAGGCCCTTGGCGCGGGCGGTGCGGATGTAGTCCTCGCCGAGCACCTCCAGCATGGTGGCCCGGGTGAGCCGGGCGTACATGGCGGCGTTCAGCAGGGCGAGCACGATCCAGGGCAGCAGCAGCGTCTCGAACCAGGTGCCGATGGAGTCGCTGGTGCTCAGGTCGTCCTGGAGGTGGATCCAGCCGAGGCTGTGCACGAAGATGCCCATCGCGACCATGCCGGTGAAGAAGACCGGCAGCGACACACCGCCGAGGGCGGCGACCATCGCGGTGCGGTCCCAGACCGAGCCCCGCTTGAGCGCGGAGACGACACCGGCGGCGACACCGGCCGCGAGCCACAGGACACAGGCGCCGGCGGCGAGCGCGCCGGTCACCGGCATGGCCTCCTTGAGGGTGTCCCACACCGGCTTCTCGGTGACGAAGGAGTACCCGAAGCAGGGGGCCGGGCAGTGGGTGACGTCGTTGCCGTTGGCGTAGTCGCGTCCCAGCGGGATGCCCTTGACGAAGTCCCAGAACTGCACGAGCAGCGGCTGGTCGAGACCGAGCTTGATGCGGATGCCCTCGATCTGTGCGGCTCCGGTGGCCTTGCCCGCGAAGAGGACGGCGATGTCCTGGCCCGCCCACTTGGGCAGCATGTAGAAGACGGTGAAGGTCGCGAGCAGGACGACCAGCACCATGATGAGTACGGCGAACAGGCGCCGGATGAGATAAGCAAGCACTGTGCGCGGCCCGGCGGCGGCCAGGGCCTCCTCGTGGGAGGTCCCGGCCGCCGCCCGGGCCATCACCTGCCCTTCGGACTGGCGGGTTTCGGCGGCAAGGGTTCGATCACTGCGGGGGTGCGGCGACTACTTGACGACGCCCAGCGAGACGTAGTCGTAGCGGCCGTTGTAGGCGGCGGACGAGTAGACGTTGGTCAGCCGCGGGCCGCGCCAGGTGATGTTCTTCTCGTAGATGAACGGCATCCAGTCGGCGTTGTCGAGCAGCTGCTTGTTCATCTCCTCGTACAGCGACTTGGCCTTGGCCGGGTCGGTCGACGCGATCGCCTGGTCGAAGAGCTTGTCGATCTTCGGGTCCTTGATCTGCGACTCGTTGTAGTTGCCGTTGTCGAAGATGAACCGGCTGTCGAACAGCGGCTGGCCGTAGCCCTGGCCGGTCGGGAAGTCCGGGCCCCAGCCGCTCATCACCATGCCGTAGCCACGCGACTTCGTGACCTTCGGCGAGCCGGTGATGCTGGAGGACTGGGCACCGTCGATCGAGTCGACCTCGATCTTGATGCCGGCCTTGGCGAGCTGCTCCTGCAGCGCCTCGGCGGCGTCGACCTCACCCGGGTTGTTCGTACGAGCGGTGATCTTGGTGGAGAAGCCGCCCGGCTTGCCGCACTGCTTCAGCTCGTCCTTGGCCTTGGCCAGGTCCGGCTTGCCCTTGCGGGCCACGACGCCGTACGGGTCGTAGTCGCTGTAGCCCGGAATGGACTTCGGGAAGACGGAGTTGGCGATCTCGCCACCCGCGATCTCGCCGCCGCGGGTCTGCTGCAGGCCCTTGAAGTCGGTGGCGTAGAAGACGGCCTTGCGGCAGTGGACGTTGTCCAGCGGCTTCGCAGGGTGGACGAGGGCCACGTAACGGACGAAGGAGGTCTGGATGTTGTCGATGTCCGCCTTGTGGTCCTGGACGGCGGTGACGCGTCCCGACTGGGTCATGCCGGTGCCGTTGACGTCGACGTCGTAGTCGCCTTCCATCAGCTTCTTGTCGTTCTCCTCCAGGTTGGCGGAGATCGTCACCGTGATCTTGTCCGGCAGCGCCGGGCGGATCGGGTCCGAAGCCTTGTTCCAGGCGGTGTTGCGGACCAGCACCGTGCTCTTGCCCGCGTTGTACGACTGGATCTTGTACGGGCCGGAGGAGAACGGCTGCTGGGTGTACTTGGCGCCGGTGTCCTTGCTCGCCTTCACCGGCGCGCCGGAGGGCATGGCGAGGAACTGCTCGAAGTCACCGTTGGGCTTGGGCAGCTTGAAGACGATGGTCTGGTCGTCGGGCGTCTGGATCGCCTTCAGGCCCAGCTTGTCCTTGGACTTGTCCTTGTACGGGCCCTTGTACTCGCCCTTGGGGTCGAGCGTCGAGCGGATGTAGGCCGGGCCGCCGGTGATGACGTCGGTCGCCCACAGGCGCTCGATACCGTACTTGACGTCCTTGGAGGTCAGCTTGGAGCCGTCCTCCCAGGTCAGGCCGTCACGCAGCGTGTAGGTGTAGGTCTTGCCGTCGGCGGAGACCTGGGCGGGACCGGTGGCGAGGTCGCCGACCAGCTTGTTGGACGCGGCACCCGGCTTGGTGTCGTAGGTGACCAGGGTGCGGGTGAAGAACCGCATGAAGTCCCAGGTCATGCCGTAGTACGTGCGCTGCGGGTCGAGGGAGTCGAAGTCCTGCTTGCCGATGAACTTCAGCGTCCCACCCTTCTTGGTGGACGCGTTGACGACCTTGTTCAACGCCGCGCTGAAGCCGGCCCCCTTGTCCTTGCTGTCGCCGTCGTCGTCACCCCCGCCGCATGCAGTGGTGCTCACCAGCGCCGCGACAACGAGGGCTGCGCCAGCAGCGAGCCGCCGCTTCGGGAAACCTGTGGGCATTTTCTCGTAACCTCCGAGATTCGCGGTCCCGGGCCTGTGCCGGAGAACCATGGAGAGAGCCACCTGACGGTGCGGCAGGGGCAAGTCGTGGGTCAGCGCGTTCCCTTGGGGTCCAGCGCGTCGCGCAGGCCATCGCCGAAGAGGTTGAAGGCGAGGACGGTGATGAAGATCGTGGCGCCCGGGAACACCATGAACATCGGGTCGTGCTCGTACGTCTGCAGCGCGTCGCGGAGCATGCCGCCCCAGGACGCGGTCGGCGGCCGGACGCCCGCGCCGAGGAAGCTGAGGGCGGCTTCGGTGAGGATGTTGGTCGGGATCATCAGGGTCGCGTAGACCAGGATCGGCGCCACCAGGTTGGGCAGCAGTTCCTTGAAGAGGATGTACCGGCTGCCGCCGCCCAGGCTCCGCGCGGCCTCGATGTACTCGCGTTCCCTCAGGCTCAGCGTCTGGCCGCGGACGATGCGGCCGACGTACGGCCAGCCGAAGAATCCGATGACGACGACGAGGATGCCGACGCGGACGCTCGTGCCGGTCAGGCCCAGCAGGTCGTCGGGCAGGACCGAGACGAGGGAGATGATGAACAGCAACTGCGGGAAGGACAGCAGCAGATCCATGGTGCGGCTGATCAGCGAGTCGACCCAGCCGCCGAAGTAGCCGGCCATGATGCCGAACAGCGCGCCGAACACCACCGCGACGACGGCGGCGAGGAAGGCGACGAGCAGGGAGATGCGGGCGCCGTAGACGATGCGGCTGAACACGTCGCGGCCCTTGTTGGGTTCGACACCGAAGAGGTAGTCGCCGCTCACCCCGCCCCATGCGCCCTTGGGGAGGTTGGTCAGCTCGTCCAGCTCGTCCTGGTGGAACTCGTTCGGGGGGTGGCCCAGCAGGGACACGATCAGCGGGGCGAACACCGCGACCAGCACGAGGACGACGACGGTGATGCCGCCCGCGAGCGCCAGCTTGTCCTGCTTCAGACGGTGCCAGGCGATCTGCTTGAGCGACCGGCCCTCGATCTTCCTGCCGACGCCCGTCTCCGGCGGCGCGATCGGGGCCGCTTCCGCAGTCGGCTCGTGCAATGGTGCCGTCATCTGGCAGGGACCCCTCTCAAACCGGCTGTAGCCGGGGCGCACTTGCCGCGGTAGCGGCGTCAACAGTCCGTCGTACAGGGGTGAAGGCCCCTGGATCGGGAGTCTTCAACGCTTTGGCGATCAGTTGCCAGAGTTGGCAGCGAATGGATGCGTAAACGTGATGCGGGCAGGAGGGTTCCGTTATCCGGACAGTGGGTAACGGGGGGCGGACGGGGGCGAAGAGGACATTCGACCGATGAAGGGATCTTACGTCACCGTCTACGCGCGAAGATCACCCTTCGGCCACACCAGGCACGGTGACGCCTCGTCAGAACAGGGATGCCGCCTGCGGGTCGGCCGGGGCTCAGTAACCGCCGGGCGCCGGCGGATAGCCGTACCCGGCGGCCGGCGGCGGCTGGGCGGGCGCGTGTGCCTCGCGGTCGTAGAAGGGGCGGGCGTGGTGCCGCATCCACATGACGACGGGGTCGTACTCGTCCGACATCACGACCGTCGACACCGGCAGCCCGTCCGGGACCGCCCCGATGGACTGCTGCATCATGGCGCGCACCGAGTCCACCGCGGGCGGCGACGTGTCGTACACGTCCAGTCCGATGGCGAGGTACGGCGCCCCGAGCGCGGGCTGCACCCAGGCGCGGCGCAGCGAGCGGACGGCCTGGGTGCGGTGGGCGTTCTGCGCGAGCAGGGCGTAGAACTGCGGGACCTCGATGCCGGGTTCCGTCAGGCGCAGCGGGCCGGCGGGCCGGCGGTCCAGGCCGGTGGCGATCCGGCGCAGGTCGAGCCAGGGGACGCCGACACCGCCGCCCGGGGCGTGCGGATTGAGCCAGAGCCCGTAGTGGTCCGGGTAGAGCGTGCGCGCCACGTCGACCGCGTCGACCACCTCGTACGAGCGGTTCCAGCCACTGGCCGACAGCTCCTGGGCGGAGGTGACGCAGGGCGCGTAGCCGAAGCCGTCCACCTCCATGTTCCCGTACTGGGCGTCGGGGGAACCGGCCTGGCCGTGCCACAGGAGCATCCAGACCTGGCCGGAGGCGGGGGTCGCGAGCGCCCTGAGGAGTGCCTCGTAGGCGTCGTAACGCCCGGGCGTCACCTGGCGCAGCATGTGCTCGACCTGTCCGGTCGCAGCGGTGCCGCTCGCGCTCACCTGTTTACCGCCCCTTCGAGAAGTCGCCCCGCGTGTGGAGACAGCTTAAGCGCCCGGGAGCTCGCGGCTTGGTGTCCGTCGGCGAGTACGGGACGCGTGTGACTCGTCGCCCGGGGCGCGTACGGGCCCGGCCCCGGACTCCTCGGCGGCGTGTTTCAGCCGCCGTACTGGTAGAAGGGCCGCACGGTCGTCCTCAGCCAGTCGGCCACCGGGTCGTCGGTCACGTCCAGCAGGACCAGGTTGACCGGCCATGTCACCGGGACCGTGCCGAGGGCCCTGCCCAGGGCGTCCAGGGGCAGGGCGCGCAGGTCGCCCTCCCACTGGGAGAGTTCGACGCCTACGAACATGACCGGGTCGTCCGTCTCGACGGCGGCCAGGCAGCGGCGGGCGGTGCGGACCACCCCGATCCGCTCGAACTCGGCGGAAGCGGCGGCGAGGAAGTCGACCGGGTCGTCCTGCCAGTCGGGTTCGAACAGGCGGACGCGCCCACCGCTCGCGGGGCCGTCGAGCGGGGTGCGGCCGGCCCGGCACAGCTCGGCCACGGCCTGCGGCGGGAGCGGGACACCGACCGTGCCGTCCGGGTTGACGACGATGCCGACCTGCGGGGGCAGACCGCGGGCGAACTCCACGGCGGGGGCGACGGTGTACCCGATGTGGGAACCGACGACCTGGCGGAACTGCTCCTCGGAGCTGAACACCGGCACGTACGCCTGGCCGTCGAGCTCCATCGTCGGCAGGTCGAGCGGGCCGCTGCCGGGGCCGCCGCCGTTGGGCAGCGGGACCCAGAGGAAGCTGCGGCCCAGCACCTCGATGATCCGGCCGCCGGCCGAGGGGATGCCGAACGACGCCGACAGCATCTCCTCCAGTTCGTTGCCGGGCCATCCGCTGTGCGGATGGGGGTGCGTCTGTGCCGGGAAGTCCGCGGGAAAGTCCGCCGGGAAGTCCATCTGCCTACCACCTGCTGGGACCAACTGTTGTGGCTGAAAGGCTAGCGGGTACCGGTGCCGGCCGGGCGGGTCCGCTCAGCCCGCGAAACCGATCCCGTGCAGCACGTCGGCGGCGCTCCGGTCGAGCAGCACCGCCGAGCCGCAGCCCGGGGGCAGTTCGCCCCGCTCCACCGCGCGCAGCAGCCGGGCGGCCGCCCGGCGGTGGCGCAGGAACGCGTACCGGGAGACGCCCCGGCCGCGCTCGCGCTGACCCTCGCGGGCCGTGGCGGGCGGGACGTCGAGCAGCAGCAGGTGCAGCGTGCCGCCCCGGCGGCGGGCCGCGCGGGCCAGCCACGCCCGCACCCAGGCCTGCGTACCGCAGTCGTGCACCACGACCCCTTCGCCGGTGCGCAGCGCGCGGCGCAGTCCGGCGTAGTGGGCGAGCCGGACCAGGGGGCGGTACACCGCGTAGGGCAGGAGGCGGGGCATACGGCGCTCCCAGCGGTCACGGGCGTCCTGGGAGTCGATGCGCGGGCCCTGGACCGCGCGGTGCATCAGCGTCGACTTGCCGCTGCCGGGCAGACCGGTGACCACCACCAGGTCGCGGGGGCCGAAGAGCAGGCCGCGCGGGCTGCGCCCCGCGCGGTCGCGCAGGTCGCGGACGACGGGTGCCGGGCGCTCGTGGCACCGCTCGTGGCACCGCTCGCGGGCCGGGAGGGCGGCGGGCTGCCGGGGCACCGCGACGCCCGTGGTCGTGGCGCAGGCGGCCGGGGTCCTGTTCACCGTGATCGTCCTCCCTGTGGTCAGGAAAGGTTCTCCCCACCGAATGTAAAGAGAAGGTAATACACGGTGTTTCCCGTTCGCGTGCGCTTAGTGCCACAGCCCGGTCACAAACGGCTCGCTCTGGAGGGCGGGGTCCAGGCATGCAATGATGAGCCCGCCAACTGCATACCGGCCGTTTGAATCCGCGCGGGAGAGTCCCCGGCAGCAGCTTCACCGGGGCGCCGAAGGAGCAAGTCCCTCCCTTGAATCTCTCAGGCCCCGTCACCGCGCGGGCGAGGCACATCTGAAAAGCGGGCCGCTGTGTCAGTGGCTCCACCCAAGGTGCAAGCCGTGACCCCCCCTCGGGGCGGATCATGGCGAACCTCTCAGGTCCCGATGACAGATGGGGAGGAACGACCTCGCCTGTCTTTCTTGGGAGACGACCGACCGATGAGCAGTACCGAATCCGCCCAGCCCCGCCGTACCGCGCTCGACGCCGTGCACCGCTCGCTGGGCGCGACGATGACCGACTTCGCCGGCTGGGACATGCCGCTGCGCTACGGCTCCGAGCGCGACGAGCACCTCGCCGTGCGCACCAGGGCCGGGCTGTTCGACCTCTCCCACATGGGCGAGATCACCGTGACCGGCGCCGGGGCGGCCGCCTTCCTGAACCACGCCCTGGTCGGCGACATCGCCTCCGTCGGCGTGGGCCGCGCCCGCTACACCATGATCTGCCGGGCCGACGGCGGCATCCTGGACGACCTGATCGTCTACCGGCTCGCCGGGACGGAGTACATGGTCGTCGCGAACGCCTCCAACGCCCAGGTGGTGCTGGACGCGCTGACCGAGCGGTCGGCCGGCTTCGACGCCGAGGTCCGCGACGACCGGGACGCGTACGCCCTGATCGCCGTCCAGGGCCCCGAGTCCCCCGGCATCCTGAAGTCCCTCACCGACGCCGACCTCGACGGCCTGAAGTACTACGCCGGCCTGCCCGGCACCGTCGCCGGCGTCCCCGCGCTCATCGCGCGCACCGGGTACACCGGCGAGGACGGCTTCGAGCTCTTCGTGCAGCCCGGGCACGCCGTCGAACTGTGGCAGGCGCTGAGCAAGGCCGGCGAGGGCGCCGGGCTGGTGCCCTGCGGCCTGTCCTGCCGGGACACGCTCCGCCTGGAGGCGGGCATGCCGCTGTACGGGCACGAGCTGACCACCTCGCTCACCCCCTTCGACGCCGGGCTCGGCCGGGTGGTGAAGTTCGGGAAGGAGGGGGACTTCGTGGGCCGCGAGGCGCTGGCCGAGGCCGCCGCGCGCGCCGAGCGGAACCCGCCGCGCGTACTGGTCGGCCTGGTCGCCGAGGGCCGCCGGGTCCCCCGCGCCGGGTACCCGGTCGTCGCCGGCGGCGCGGTGATCGGCGAGGTCACCTCCGGTGCGCCCTCCCCCACGCTGGGCAGGCCCATCGCCATGGCCTACGTCGACGCGGCGCACGCGGCACCGGGCACACCGGGCGTCGGCGTGGACATCCGGGGCAGTCACGAACCGTACGAAGTCGTGGCGCTGCCGTTCTACAAGCGCCAGAAGTAGACACTGGGCGCGGGCCCCGGCGTCCCGGCGTCCGGACGTGACCCCGCGCACATTCCCCCTGATCACACACGTTTCCAGGGTTCCCCCTTCACCAGCACTCCCGCGCGTACAGGAGAATTCAGGCCATGAGCAACCCCCAGCAGCTGCGTTACAGCAAGGAGCACGAGTGGCTGTCGGCCGCCGAGAACGGCGTCTCGACGGTCGGCATCACCGAGTTCGCGGCCAACGCGCTCGGCGACGTCGTCTACGCCCAGCTCCCCGAGGTCGGCTCCACGGTGAGCGCGGGTGAGACCTGCGGCGAGCTGGAGTCGACCAAGTCGGTGTCCGACCTGTACTCGCCGGTCACCGGTGAGGTCACCGCGATCAACGAGGACGTGGTCGACGACCCGTCGCTGGTCAACTCCGCCCCCTTCGAGGGCGGCTGGCTGTTCAAGGTCCGCGTCACCGAGGAGCCGGCCGACCTGCTCTCCGCCGACGAGTACACCGCCCAGAACGCCGGCTGAGGAGTCGTAGCCGTATGACTGTCCTGAACACGTCCCTGCACGAGCTCGACCCGGAGATCGCCGCCGCGGTCGACGCCGAGCTGAACCGCCAGCAGTCCACGCTCGAAATGATCGCCTCGGAGAACTTCGCCCCGCTCGCGGTCATGGAGGCGCAGGGCTCGGTCCTCACCAACAAGTACGCCGAGGGCTACCCGGGCCGCCGCTACTACGGCGGCTGCGAGCACGTCGACGTCGCCGAGCAGATCGCCATCGACCGCCTCAAGGAGCTGTTCGGCGCGGAGTACGCCAATGTGCAGCCCCACTCCGGTGCCTCCGCCAACCAGGCCGCCCTGTTCGCGCTGGCCCAGCCCGGCGACACCATCCTCGGCCTGGACCTGGCCCACGGCGGCCACCTGACCCACGGCATGCGGCTGAACTTCTCCGGCAAGCAGTTCGACGTGGTCGCCTACCACGTCGACGACTCCGGCCTGGTCGACATGGCCGAGGTGGAGCGGCTGGCCAAGGAGCACCGTCCCAAGGTGATCATCGCGGGCTGGTCGGCGTACCCGAGGCAGCTGGACTTCGCCGAGTTCCGCCGGATCGCCGACGAGGCCGGGGCGTACCTGTGGGTCGACATGGCGCACTTCGCGGGCCTGGTCGCCGCCGGGCTGCACCCGAACCCGGTGGAGTACGCGGACGTGGTCACCTCCACCACCCACAAGACCCTCGGCGGCCCGCGCGGCGGCATCATCCTGGCGAAGAAGGACTTCGCGAAGAAGCTGAACTCCTCCGTCTTCCCGGGCTTCCAGGGCGGCCCCCTGGAGCACGTGATCGCGGCCAAGGCGGTCTCCTTCAAGGTCGCCGCCTCCGAGGAGTTCAAGGAGCGCCAGCGCCGTACGCTGGAGGGTGCCCGGCTGCTCGCCGAGCGGCTCGGCGCGGCGGACGTCCGCGAGGCCGGGGTGAGCGTCCTGTCCGGCGGTACGGACGTCCACCTGGTCCTGGTCGACCTGCGCCACTCCGAGCTGGACGGACAGCAGGCCGAGGACCGGCTGCACGAGGTCGGCATCACGGTCAACCGGAACGCGGTCCCGAACGACCCGCGCCCGCCCATGGTGACCTCCGGTCTGCGGATCGGCACGCCGGCTCTCGCGACCCGCGGCTTCACGGCCGAGGACTTCGCCGAGGTCGCGGACGTGATCGCGCGGACCCTGACGGCGCCCGCCCCGTTCCAGGGGGACGGCGTGGAGGCCCTGAAGGCCCGGGTCACGGCGCTGGCCGCCAAGCACCCGCTGTACCCCGGCCTGAACCAGTAGTTCCCGGTGGGGGCACCCGACGGCGTGTGCCCCCACCCTCTGAGGAGGAGTTCCCGTGGCCATCTCGGTCTTCGACCTGTTCTCGATCGGCATCGGCCCGTCGAGCTCCCACACCGTCGGCCCGATGCGCGCGGCCCGCATGTTCGCGCGGCGCCTGCGCAACGAGGGACTGCTTCAGTGCGTCACGTCCGTACGCGCCGAGCTGTACGGCTCGCTCGGCGCGACCGGCCACGGCCACGGCACCCCGAAGGCGGTGCTGCTCGGCCTGGAGGGCGCCTCGCCCCGCACGGTGGACGTGGAGGCCGCGGACGACCGGGTCGAGGCGATCAGGACCACCCGGCGGCTGAACCTCCTCGGCGAGCACGAGATCGCCTTCGCCTTCGACGACGACCTGAAGCTGCACCGCCGCAAGGCCCTCCCCTACCACGCGAACGGCATGACGCTCCGGGCGTACGACGCGGCCGGGGCGGAGCTGATCTCCAAGACGTACTACTCGGTCGGCGGCGGTTTCGTGGTCGACGAGGAGGCGGTCGGCGCGGACCGCATCAGGCTCGACGACACCGTCCTGAAGTACCCCTTCCGCACCGGCGACGAGCTGCTCCGCCTGACGGGCGAGACGGGCCTGTCGATCTCCGCCCTGATGCTGGAGAACGAGCGCGCCTGGCGCACCGAGGAGGAGATCCGCGCCGGCCTGCTCGACATCTGGCGGGTGATGCAGGCCTGCGTGGCGCGCGGCATGACCCGCGAGGGCATCCTGCCGGGCGGCCTGAAGGTCCGCCGCCGGGCCGCCGTCTCCGCCCGTCAACTGCGCGCCGAGGGCGAGCCGTCGGCCCGCGCGATGGAGTGGATCACGCTCTACGCGATGGCCGTGAACGAGGAGAACGCGGCCGGGGGCCGGGTGGTCACCGCGCCCACGAACGGCGCGGCCGGCATCATCCCGGCCGTCCTGCACTACTACGTCAACTTCGTCCCCGGCGCCGACGAGGAGGGCGTGGTCCGCTTCCTGCTCGCCGCGGGAGCCATCGGCATGCTCTTCAAGGAGAACGCCTCCATCTCCGGCGCCGAGGTCGGCTGCCAGGGCGAGGTGGGGTCCGCCTGCTCCATGGCGGCCGGCGCCCTCGCCGAGGTCCTCGGCGGCAGCCCCGAGCAGGTGGAGAACGCCGCCGAGATCGGCATGGAGCACAACCTCGGCCTCACCTGCGACCCGGTCGGCGGCCTGGTGCAGATCCCGTGTATCGAGCGCAACGGCATGGCCGCGGTCAAGGCGGTCACGGCCGCCCGCATGGCGATGCGGGGCGACGGCTCCCACAAGGTGTCCCTGGACAAGGTCATCAAGACCATGAAGGACACCGGCGCCGACATGTCCGTCAAGTACAAGGAGACGGCCCGGGGCGGGCTGGCGGTGAACATCATCGAATGCTAGGGAAATGAGCCCTGAGCAGCGCGTTCGTACCTTTCAGCGCTGTCGGGGCCTTCCCTGCTCACGCGGCGGAAAGTCCCTGAAAGCTCCCTGGGACCGGCGTGAAAGTCCCTGAAGAGTCCCTGGGACGTCCCTCGCCAAGCGCCCTCCGTCGGCGTTCATCATGGGGTCGGCTCCGGGCCGATGGAGACGGTGCTGAGACCGTCCCGGATGGTGGAGCGAATCCGTGTGGGGAGCGGGACCTCCGCATGACGAGCCCGCTGGGGATCATGCCGGGCTGTGCTACGCGGTTGTACCAAACCAACCCGGTCACCCGGGTCACCCCCGCCGCTCACCGGTCTGCCCGACGCGCCCAGTGGGCGGCGGTGAGCGCGATGAACCGGACGTTGCCCACGGCGTAGCGCAGGAACATCCGGCGCGGCTCCTGGACCATCCGGTGGAACCATTCCAGCCCGGCCCTGCGCATCCACCGCGGTGCCCTGCTGCGCAGCCCCGCCACCACGTCGAAGGAGCCGCCGACGCCGACCACCAGGGCGCAGCCCAGGTCCTGCTGCCGGCGCGCGAGGAAGTACTCCTTGCGTGGACTCGGTACGGCGAGGAAGAGGATGTCCGGGCGGGTCTCGCGGACGGCCGTCACCACCGCCTCCTCCTCCGCCTCGTCCCAGTAGCCGTCCCGGTGCCCGACGACCTCGACCCCCCGCGCGGCGGCGATGCGCGCGGTCCGTGCGACCACCTCCGGCTCGGCGCCCAGCAGGTAGACGCGGTACCCCTGGCGCGCGGCCGTGCGCCACAGCGCCAGCATGAAGTCGATGCCCGCCACCCGCTCCGGCAGCGGACTTCCGAGCAGGCGCCCGGCCCACACGACCGACTGCCCGTCCGCGTTGACGAGCGAGCACGACCGGATGATCCGCGCCAGCTCCGGGTCGTCGTGCGCCTTGACGACCTTGGCCGCGTTCAGCACGACGTGCTGGTGGGGGCCGCCGCTCGCGATCAGCGCCTGGGCGGCCGCCACCGACGCCTCCAGGGTCAGCGGGTGGACGGGCAGCCCGCACACCGTGACCGGCCGGCCCGGGCCCTCAGTCATGCCGGCCCAGACCCAGGTTCTGCCAGAACCGCACGAACTCCTCCTCGATGCGGCCGGGTTCGTACCGAGGCCGCAGCTCCTGCCATGCCTTCTGCTGGCGCCGCCGGATTCCCTCCAGGTCGTCCCGGCACGCCGTGAAGAACCGGGTCACGGACTCCGCCGAGGCCTCGACGGGCTCCACGCATCCCCGCTCGAAGAGCTCGGCGCATCCCGGAGACGGGGTCGCGGCCACGGCGCAGCCCGCCTGGAGTCCCTCGAGCAGGACGAAGGGAAGACCCTCGACCCAGCGGGCCGGAAGGACGAACGCGTCGACCCCGGTCCAGAACGACAGGGTGTCCGACGCATCCAGGACCCCCAGGTCCTCGTCGACGCACGCCATGTCCCCGACGGGTACGTCACAGCGCATGCCGGCGACCCGGAACTCGACCTCGAGCCCCTGCGCCCGCGCCCTGTTCACCGCACCGCAGACCAGGTCGAAACCCTTGCGCCGGGTCATCGTGCCGAGCCAGCCGACGCGCAGCACACCGGACCTGTGAGAGGGGCCTGCCGCGGCCGGCGACACCGCCGGGAGCGCGGGATTGCGCAGCACCGTGACCGACGCCGTACGGCAGCCGCTGGTCAGCAGTTGGGCCGCGACCGCCTCGCTGAGGACCATCCAGTGCGCCCCGCCCAGCAGCGCCCGCAGCGTCCGGTTCGCGGGGAGCCTCGCGGGCAGTTGCGCGCCGTGCAGATGCAGAACCACGGTGCAGCGGACCGCCCGGGCCATGCCGACCAGGACCGCGTCACGAAGCAGCTGGGGGCCCCACTGCGAGACCGGCAGGTAGACGGCTGTCTGGGTGCGCCTGGTCAGCCGGTACGCGCACGCGCCCAGGGCCGCCGCGGTGGCGCGGGCCTTGGCGGGCCAGGAGGCCGCGAACCTCTCCGACCGGCCCCGGTTCGCCGAGAGCGAGATGACCGCCGACACATGGCAGTGGCTCGTCAGCAGGGGCGTGAAGAACTCGGCTGCTCGGCCCATACCGCCCAGACGTGGACTGTGCCGGAAGACCAGGACGGCCGGACGGGCGGGGCGGCGCGGAAACCTTGGGCGGATGAGAAACATTCCCCATGCCTCGGAGTATGTGATGCGGGATTCGGGAGTCGGGGTGGAATTATGGGAAAGATACCGAATCACTCGGCCGGTACGGAAGGCCAGTGCAACACGTCTCGATCCATATTACTCATACGATACTTACGGTCGAGCCGTTGAATGAGCCATTGCGTACTTCCTGATTCAATGGGCTGATCTTCGAAAGGAAGCGCTGTCGGCGTGACCTCTGACATTCCCCTGTTCCTTTTCGTCTGCGCCGCGGTCTGTGTTGCGTCGGGCATCGTGGTCGCCCTGTGCGTTCGCGGAGCGGGCTGGCTGCTCTGGGTGTCCTGCCTGGCACCGCTCTTTCTGCTGAACAGGGAATACGCGATGGTAGGCGTTTCCTCGGTCTACCTCATGGACGTCCTGGCTTTCTCCGCTCTGCTCGTGACCGTGCACACGTGGGGGCCCCGGGCGTTCTCAGAGCCCCGGCTGCGCTGGTTCCGGGCGGTCGCCGCGGGGCTCGCCGTCGCGTCGGCCCAGGCGGTGTACCGCGGGATCGAAGCGGGGTATCCCGATCCCCTCAAGGGCGGGATCCTGGGGCTGTACCCCCTCTTCGGGTGGCTTGCCGCGACCTGGCTTCTCACTCGGCCCGTCCAGGAATCCCTCCGCCGGCGATGGGTGCTGTACGTACCGACCTTCGGACTCCTCCTGTCATGGGCCCTGCACATCCCGACGATCTCCGCAGCGTCGGGCCTCTACCTGGCGATCGCCGGCGCATTCGGGGTCCAGTCGCGGTACGCGGGAAACAGCCGGCTGTTGCTGTGGACACTGACCGGGGTCGCCCTGCTGGCCGCCCTGGCGAGCAAGCGGGGCCCTGTCCTGGCCGTTGTCGCGGCTGTCTGTGCGACCACCGTCGCCGGCAGACCGAGCCGCCGACGTGTCATCCGCTGGCCGGTCATCTACTGGTTCCTCGCGACTCTCGGGGTGATCGCCCTGCTCTCGTTCTCCCTCTCCGGCCGGCAGCTGTCCGACATGCCCGTGGTCGGGGGCCTCATGACGCGGTTGTCGAGTTCGGCGGACGTGCACACCGAGGCCGGTGCGAACGTCGGACTGCGACTGGAGATGTGGCGGGCGGCCCTTCGCGCGGCGTGCCGGGAGCCGTTTTTCGGCGCCGGGGCGGGAAACCCCATCGAGGTGGAACGATTCGGGTTTCCGGGCGTGGAGAGATCCGGGCCGCACAACTCCTTCATCGGATACGTCTACTATCTCGGCTGGCCGGCGGGACTCGGCTTCATCCTGCTCGTTGCCGCGACCCTGCGCCGGACCTGGCGGGCCCGGCACCGTCCGGCCGCCGCCTCCTGGTTCGGGGCGACCGTCGGTGTCTGCGTCACCGCCTTCACCAATGTCGCCTTCGAGACCACGTTCATCGGGCTTCCCTCCTGGCTGGTCCTCGCCTGCGCATACGCGCTGGTGGGGGTGGACCGGGGCGACGAGGGCGACCATCGCGCCGGCACCGGCGGGCGCATGCGCCTCATCGCCCAGCGGCCTGCCGCTCCGGGCGGCACGAGAGGCCGGAGCCCGTCCCGCAGCCCTGGTGCGCCGGTACCCGGCCTTCCCGCGTGATCTGCCGTTGCGCGCGCCCCTCCGCGACGACCCGCAGAATCCCGTGCGGCCGTCAGAGATCCGAGACTGCCCCCGGCGGCCTGCCGTCGGTCCGGGCAGGACCGCGGCGGACGGCGGACCGCCGGCCGGGGTAGCCGGTCGGCGTCCTGGAACGCGCGGGGCACCGCCGCGACGACGCTGCGCGGGGTCGCCTGTGGCGCTGACGGCAGGTCACCGCCACGGGTAGCGGGCCGTTCAGCCGGTGGAGCAGGTGCGGTGGGCGAGGAGCCGGTGGTCCGGCATCACACGCGAGCGCAGCCGGCACCTGAGCAGCGGGTAGGACAGACGGTGCAGTCGTACGGAACGCGACAGGGCCCCTTGACGGAAGTTCCGCTTCGTCAGCAGGTGCAGTGTGCCGGCCCCGTGGTACGTCATGCCCAGGCGCTCGGCGAGGACACGCATCGTCCGGGGCGCGTAGAAGGAGATGTGCTGGCCGGTTTCCGGTGCCAGGTACCACCATGACGGATCGGCGCTGAGGTCGTGCAGGTGCTGCGTGAAGACGAGCGAGTGCGCTCCGGTCTCCCGCAGGCAGGCGTCGACGAAGGCGAGCGGATCGGTCACGTGCTCCATCACCTCGACCGCGGTGACCGCGGCGGCGGCTCCCCGCCGGCTGCCGTCCCACTCGAAGCCACGGGCGAACAGGTTCTGACAGTGGGCGTCCTGCCAGTAGACGTCCAGGCCGACGTCGCGCAGCAACCGGACCAGCAGTCCGTATCCGGCGCCGTAGTCGACGTACACGCCGGTGGGGCCGAACAGGCGGACCAGCACCGAGGCCAGCCGCGGGTACAGGTGCAGGTTCCGCTGTACGACACCGGTGTCGACGGCCGCCACGGCCTCCGCGTAGGCCTCGTCCAGCCAGTGCGGCTCGTCGACGAACCAGTAGGCGCACGCGTCGCACATGCGGTACGTGGCCTCGTGGCGTCCGAGCACGGTGGCACGGTGGGTGATGCGCGTGGTGCCGTCGCAGATCCCGCACGAGGCGGTCATACGGTCACCCTGCCGCCGACGGCCACCGCCGCCCGGCGCGGCTTGTCGGGGATGGAGGACCGCAGGATCGAGTCGAGTTCGGCGTCGACCATGAGGCGGGCCAGTTCGGGGGCGTGGGTGGCGGGCTTCCAGCCGAGGACGCGCTGTGCCTTGGCGGCGTCCCCGACG
>NZ_JBEXLP010000072.1:0-36099 GCF_040610035.1 Streptomyces sp. NPDC004542 | reverse complement strand
TAGACGACGTCGAAGCCCATGGCGGCGATGGCGTCGAGGCGGTGGGCGGCGGTGCGGAAGGTGCCGTGGGGGTGTTCGGGGGTGCCCTCGGAGCGAGGGAAGAACTCGTACCAGGAGCCGTACAGGGCCCGTTCGCGTTCCACCAGCAGGGGCAGGGTCTCGGAGGCGGTGACCAGTTCCCGCAGCGGATACCGGGCGAGGACCTCGGCCACCTCCGGCGACAACGCCGCCGACAGCCGCCAGGCGGCCGGCCGGTCCTCCTCGCGCAGGGCCGCCGCCGCGGCGAGCACGACCTCGCGCCCGGCCCGCTTCGGCACCCCGGCGGCGGCCCGCTCGTACAGCCGGGCACCCTCCTCGAGCACGAGGCCGGTGTCGATCCCCGCCGGTATCTTGATCCGCGCGTGGTGCCGCCAGGTGGCCACGGGGTCGCTCCAGGCCTCCACGGTGTACGTCCACGGCCCGGGCGCGTCCGGGGTGACCTCCGCGCCCCACCGGTCGGTGCCCGGGGCCAGTTCACGCATCGGCGTCCAGGGCCCCGGCCGGCCCCCGGGGTCCCGCAGGACCACGTTCGCGGCCACGGCGTCGTGCCCCTCACGGAACACGGTCGCGGAGATCTGGAACGTTTCTCCGGTGACCGCCTTGGCGGGCCTGCGGCCGCGCTGGACGACGGGGCGGACGTCGAGGACGGGGATGCGGCCGACGACGGTGCCCCCGGCCGGGGCGGACCGCTCTTCGGAGGGTGGGCCGGCATCGGCCGGAACGCCGGCCGGAGTCCTCGGCCCGGCGCTCTTCCTGCCGGCTGTTCCGCCGGTCGCCTTGCCGGTTGCCTTGCCGGTTGCCTTGCTGGTTGTCGGGGGTGATGACGAGTGGTGCTTGGCGGGCATGACCGCTCCTGTCCGCGTCAACGAGGGTGTGGGCGGATGACTGTGGGGAGGTGGGTCCTGCGGGTAAAACGTGATGCGCCTGGGGAGCGTACCGGAGGAGCCTTCCCACCCGGTTCGGGTGGGCAATCCGGCACTTCGTTAACTACTCACGCGTATGTCTACACACAAGACCAGCCTCCTGAGTGCGGGTACCCCCGGTACCGTCGGGGGAGACGACCAGACGCACAACGAAGTGCGTCTCACACGTACTGCGTCCGAGGTGGAAGTGTGAAGGCGATCCGTCGGTTCACCGTCCGTCCCGTTCTCCCCGAACCCCTCCGGCCCCTGAGCGACCTGGCGCGCAACCTGCGCTGGTCCTGGCACGCGGAGACGCGCGACCTGTTCCAGTCCATCGACCCCGAACGCTGGGCCGCCTCCGGGGGCGACCCGGTCCGGCTCCTCGGAGGTGTGCGCCCCGGGCGCCTCGACGAGCTCGCCGGGGACCGCCGCTTCCTGCGCCGCCTGGCCGCGGCCGCGGACGATCTGGCCGACTACGTGACCGGCGACCGCTGGTACCAGACGCGGTCCGCGGACCTGCCGGCCGCCATCGCCTACTTCTCCCCGGAGTTCGGCATCACGGCCGCCCTGCCCCAGTACTCCGGCGGCCTCGGCATCCTGGCCGGCGACCACCTGAAGGCGGCCAGCGACCTGGGCGTACCGCTCATCGGCGTCGGACTCCTCTACCGGCACGGCTACTTCCGCCAGACCCTGTCCCGGGACGGCTGGCAGCAGGAGCACTACCCCGTCCTCGACCCGCACGAGCTGCCGCTCGCCCTGCTCGAGGAGGCCGACGGCACTCCCGCTCAGGTCTCCCTCGCGCTGCCCGGCGGAAAACGGCTGCGCGCCCGGATCTGGCTGGCCCAGGTCGGCCGGGTGCCGCTGCTGCTGCTCGACTCCGACGTCGAGGAGAACGACCTCGGTGAACGCGGCGTCACCGACCGGCTCTACGGCGGCGGCAGCGAGCACCGCCTGCTCCAGGAGATGCTGCTCGGCATCGGAGGGGTGCGGGCGGTACGGACGTACTGCCGGCTCACCGGCCACCCCGAGCCCGAGGTCTTCCACACCAACGAGGGCCACGCCGGCTTCCTCGGCCTGGAACGCATCGCCGAACTCCACGAGCGGGGTCTGGACTTCGACGCGGGCCTGGAAGCGGTCCGGGCCGGCACCGTCTTCACCACCCACACCCCCGTCCCGGCCGGCATCGACCGCTTCGACCGGGAACTGGTCGCCCGTCACTTCGGTCCCGACGCCGAACTGCCCGGCATCGACGTCGAGCGGATCCTGCGGCTCGGCAGGGAGACCTACCCGGGCGGGGAGCCCCACCTGTTCAACATGGCCGTGATGGGTCTGCGCCTGGCCCAGCGCGCCAACGGCGTGTCGTTGCTGCACGGCCAGGTCAGCCGGGAGATGTTCGCCGGACTCTGGCCGGGATTCGATCCCGAGGAGGTGCCGATCACCTCCGTGACCAACGGGGTGCACGCCCCGACCTGGGTCGCCCCCGAGGTGTTCCGGCTCGGGGCGCGCCAGGTGGGGGCGCAGCGCACCGAGGAGGCGCTCTCCGTCGACGGCACGGACCGCTGGGACGCGGTCGCGGACATCCCCGACCAGGACGTCTGGGAACTGCGGCGCACCCTGCGCGAGCAACTGGTGGTGGAGGTGCGGCAGCGGCTGAGGGCCTCCTGGCGGCAGCGCGGCGCCGGCACGGCGGAACTCGGCTGGATCGACGGCGTCCTCGACCCCGACGTCCTGACCATCGGGTTCGCCCGCCGGGTCCCGTCCTACAAGCGCCTCACCCTCATGCTCCGCGACCGCGACCGCCTGACGGAGTTGCTGCTGCACCCGGAGCGGCCGGTGCAGATCGTGGTGGCCGGCAAGGCGCACCCGGCGGACGACGGCGGCAAGCGCCTGGTCCAGGAACTGGTCCGCTTCGCCGACGACCCGCGGGTCCGCCACCGCATCGTCTTCCTCCCCGACTACGGCATGGCGATGGCGCAGAAGCTCTACCCCGGCTGCGACATCTGGCTCAACAACCCCCTGCGCCCGCTGGAGGCCTGCGGTACCTCCGGTATGAAGGCGGCGCTCAACGGCTGCCTCAACCTCTCCGTCCTCGACGGCTGGTGGGACGAGTGGTTCCAGCCGGACTTCGGTTGGGCCATCCCCACGGCGGACGGCGCGGGCACCGACCCCGACCGCCGCGACGACATCGAGGCCGCCGCCCTCTATGACCTCCTCGAACAACGGGTGGCCCCCCGCTTCTACGAGCGCGGCCGGTCCGGACTTCCCGACCGCTGGATCGAGATGGTCCGCCGGACCCTCACCCTGCTCGGCCCGAAGGTGCTGGCCGGCCGCATGGTCCGCGAGTACGTGGAGCGCCTCTACACCCCGGCCGCGCAGGCGGGCCGCGCGCTGACCCCGGACGCGGCGGAGGAACTGGCCGGTTGGAAGGCCCGGGTGCGGACCGCCTGGCACGGCGTGACCGTCGACCACGTGGAGACGACGGCCACCACGGCCACCGCCGAACTCGGCACCACCCTCGGCGTCCGCGTCCGCGTGGGCCTCGGCGACCTCTCCCCGGACGACGTCGAGGTGCAGGTCGTCTCCGGCCGCGTCGACTCCGAGGACCGCATCACGGACGCCGACGTGATCGCCCTCAAGCCGGCGGGCGGCCCCGGCCCGGACGGCCGCCGGCTCTACGAGGGCCCCCTCTCCCTGGACCGCACCGGGCCCTACGGCTACACGGTCCGCGTCCTGCCGGCCCACCGGCTGCTGGCGTCCGGTGCGGAGCTGGGACTGGTGGCGGTGCCTTCGGAGGAGGGGGTGGAGGGGGCGGGGGTGCTGCTGCGCTGACCCGGGCTCGGGCGGGTCGAGGGACGGACCGGTCGATGCCCCGCTGCCTGGCGGTCATGTCCGTCGTTGGTCCGGGGAGGTGAGGGTGACGATGGTGATGGTGCCGCCGCCGCCCGTCCGCCGGTTGGCCGCGTCGGCTTCCTGTGAGGTGACGTAGTCGCGTTGGGTTCCGTCCGGTGTCGTCAGCCGGTACACGGTGATCGCCCCCCGGGCGTGAGCCTGTCCGCCGCAGTTGCAGCCCATGATGGTCGTTCTCCTTGACGTTCCTTCTGGTGCCGTCGGCCGCCGCCTCGGCCGACGAACTCGGCCGAGGCGGCGGGGAGGTCGCCCCCGGGTCCCACATGCCGTGGGCCCGGGGGCGGTGTGGTGCTGTCTGTCCGTCGGATCGGCGGATCAGGTGATGGTGAACGCTGCGGTGGGGGAGGTGCCGCCGCACGTGGTGACCGTGACGGTCCCCGGGCCCGCGGTGAGACCCGCGGGAACGACGGCGGTGAGCAGGGTGTCACCGAACGGCGTCCAGGTCGCGGGGATGGTGTTGACCCCGTCGCTGAACTCCACCGCGGAGACGTCGTTGAAGCAGGTTCCGTTGATGACGATCTCGTCGCCTGCCGTGCCGGTGGCGGGCGACAGCGAGGTGATGGCCGGCGGCGCGTAGTACGAGAACTGGCTCAGGGCCCCGGCCGAAGGGCTCGAACCGCCGAAGGTGCTGATGACGACGTCCACCGTGTCGATGCACGAGCCAGGGGTCATCGTGTGGGCCGGGGTGGTGAAGGTGGCCTGGCTGGACGAGGAGACGGCGAAGCTGCCGGCGCTCCCACCGCCCACGGTGGCGCCGGTGCCGGTGAGGAAGTTGGTCCCGAACAGCGTGATCGGGGTTCCGCCGGCGGCCGGGCCGCAGGTGGTGCCCACGCCCGTGACGCTCGGCGCGGAGATGAGGAAGAACGGCAGCGAGTTGCTGGTGACGTTCGTGTTGCTGGTCACGCTGACCGGGACCTGCCCGGCGCACTGCGTGGAGGGGACGGTGAGGGAGACCTGGGTGGAGGTGACGGTCAGTCCGCTGGTGACCGTCACCGAACCGAAGTTCACCCTGGTGGTGCTCCCCAGGCCGGTCCCGTTGATCTGGAGCGTGTCTCCGGGCTTGCCCTGGTTGGTGGTGGTCTGGACGTCGACGAGTGACGTGATGGTTGCCATGTCTTTCCTCTGGTTTGGGTTCTCTGGGGCCGGTGGGGGTCCAGTGGGCAGACGGGGTGCTGCCGCACTTGGTGTGTGTCCGCGAGAGGCATCCCGTTGTACGGGCGGGATGAGAAGACCCGGACAAGACAGGCGAGGTGGAAACGCTCGCGTCCGTTGTCGCCACAGCCGGCGCCGGCCGCTGCTTGTGGCGATTTTGTGTGGGGTCCCGATGTCTGGGCCGTGGCCGGGGCCGGGGGCACCGCGGGACCGAAGATGCATTGGCGTCGGGTCGAAGAGCGCGTCGCCAGATTCACCTGAAATCATTACGCCAGAAGTTCAGTACCGGTAACAGGGCGCATTTGGAGCAATGGGGGGTTAGTGTGAAGATAGCTTTAAATACCCTGAAACGGATGAGTCGAATGCGTTCTCGTGCTACCCCTGAGAGGCCCACGGGCAGCCGACGGTGCGCGCAGACAAGAGGATCCCGCCCGGATGGGCGGGATCCTCTTCTTCCTCCACGGGTCCCGCGCCGACCGCGGGGCCCCGGCGCGGCGGCGCTCAGGTGACCTGGTAGTTCCGCATCATCTCGTTGTCCTCGTGCTCGGCCATGTGGCAGTGCCGGACGTGGAGTCCCCGCTGGTCGAACAGCGCCTTGACCCGGGTGACCTGGCCGGGCGCCGTCTGTACGGTGTCCTTCGGGCCCTGCTCGGTGGGGTGCCCCGGCGGCCGTACCGAGGCCCCGCAGGAACACAGCGCCCCCACAGCCGAGCCGGCTTGGACGAATCCTCTTCTGTCCCTGTGTTTCCTTGCGCTCGGGTTCTCTTTCGGGGGCGGACCGGCTCCGTGCCCGTCCGTCAGGAGTGACGTCCGTCCGGCGACGGCGCGGGGGACGGCCGCATCCACGGAGTGCCGCGGTCGTGATCGGCGACCGGGCGCCCGATGCGGCCGTCGGCGCTGGGGATGCCGAAAGCCCGGCTGCCGCGTTCGCCGGCCGCGAGACCGGCCAGAAGGGCTCGTCCTTGTTCTACGAGGGCGTCAGTCGAGCCGGAGCGACGCGACCCCGCACAGGTAGGACAGGGTCAGGGCCGCCGCCGGAATCTGGAGCCAGGGAGATGCGCCGAGGTAGTAGGCGAGTGGTGCCACACCGGCGGCGACCCAGATGCTGGTGCACCAGCTGCACGTCACGAGATACGCGATTTTGGAATCTTCGCCGAAACGATCCGCGACTCGGATCCGGAAGCCGGCCGCGAGCGTGTCCTTGACGACGAACCTCGTTATGCGGCACGTGGCCCCGAGGGCGAGGACGAACTGTGCGAGGTTCACGGTTCCCCCCTTCCGCGTCTTCGCCCCGGAATCCGATCAGGCGGGTCCGGATTCCCCATAAGGGATGAGTTCAGCGGTCTCCGGTGCCGAGGTCACTCGGAATTACATTCTTCTGCGAACGGTAAGGTGGCGGGAGGGCGCACTCGGGTGCAACAGAGCACTCGCGAAGCATTGACATATAGTCATCTAAATTACCCTGGGCGCCCAGTGCTCCGTGTCGGTCTTTTCCTCCCTTTGCTTTACGGGAAAAGAGAGCGCCGTCGTACCTCCCCCGTGACCCAGGCAGCCCCGCCCCGTCCGGCGAGACCGCGCGACGGCCGGCAGGGCCGCCGCTACGACCGTCGGCACGCTCTGTCCGGGTCCTCGACGACCGGCCCGGGAAGCCGTGGGCCGTCTCCTCCGGTGTGCGCCTCCCTCGCATCGCTCGTCCGCGGCCCGCCCCTCTGACGCGTCGTCGTCCGGCGGAGCCCTGTCACTCATCCAGCAGCCGAGCGGATGCCGAGTGCGAGGCGTGAGCGCAGTCTGATCGTGCCTGCTCCCCAAGAACCTTCCAAGGAGACCCTCTCGTGCGACTCGCGAATACGTTCCGCGGTTTCATCCCTGTCATGGCGCTGGCGGTGTCGGCGGGGGCGTATTCCGCTCCCGCCTCCGCCGCCGAGAGCCAAGCGAGGGCAGGCGGCAAGAAGGCCCCCGTCACCGTGCCCTGCGGAGACGCGGCGGCCCTGGTGACCGCGGTCGGCAACGCCAACAGCGCCCCGGGCGGCGGGGTCGTCACCCTGGAGACGGGATGCGTGTACACGCTGACCTCGGTGGCGGCGACCGGCGCCAACGGCCCCGACGGTCTGCCGGTCATCACCGGGAACGTGACCATCACCGGCACCCGAGCGACCATCAGACGCGATGGCTCGGCGCCGGACTTCCGGATCGCCGAGGTGGCCCCGGGCGGGAGCCTCACGGTCAGCGGGGTCACCCTTTCCGGCGGCCGGGCCACCTCGGGGGCGGGCACCGACGGCGGCGGCATCCTCGATCTCGGCACGCTGACCATGGGCGCGTCCAGCCTCAGCGACAACACCGCGAGCAACATCGGCGGCGGCCTCGAAGTCGCCCCGGGGGGCACGGCGACCCTCTCGGCGACCGGCGTGACGCAGAACACGGCCGGTGACGGCGGCGGCATCCACGTCAACCTGTCCGCCAGGCTCACGTACTCCAGCGGCTCGGTCTCCGGCAACGCCGCGACGAACACGGGCGGCGGTGTGGCGAGCTTCGGAACCACGCTGGTGAGTGCCGCCACGATCCGGGGCAACACCACCTCCAACTTCGAGGGCGGCGGTGTCTTCGCCGGAAGCGGCGACTTCACCGTCACCGCCAGCCGGATCACCGGCAACACCGCGGGGAGTTACGGCGGCGGAATCGCGAACTTCGGAAGCACGCTGCAGGTGCGGTCCACCGAGGTGTCGGGGAACACCGCCACGCTGAACGGCGGCGGACTGTTCAGTTTCGCGGGCACCACGGGCCTGACCGCGGACCGCGTCACCGGGAACACGGCCAACGGCGGCCAGGGCGGGGGGATCTTCCGTCAGGGCGGTACGGTGTCGCTCACCGCGACCACGGTTTCAGGAAACAATCCGGACAACTGTGTTCCCGCGCTCGCCGGCTGCACCGGGTGAGCCGTGAGGTGACCCCCTGACGTTCGTTCGACACGCCTCGGACCCCTGGCGCGTACCAGGGGTCCGAGGCGTTTTCCATGCCGGGCTTCGAGCGGGAAAGGGGCGCACTCCGGCGCGCGGCGCGGAATTTCGAAGCTTTTGATTATGGTAATACAAGCTACCGGAAATCCCGTATTCCACCTACCGCACTTATCGCTCTTTTGGTTCACTCGCATCGAGTGAGCGTTTCGGCACCAGGGTGACTCCGGTGTCCGTCCCGTTCCGCGCGCGACTCGCCCTCTCGCGACCGGCCACGAGGGGGGCAACGAGTCCCTCTCACGTCGTCACCTCGCTCGGACGGTCTCCGCCGAAGACCGTGGCGATCCGGGGCCCGCAGGGCCCGCCCCCTCCTCTCGCGATGTCCTCCCACTTCTCTGCCACGTCTCCACGCCGGCGGGACCCGGCGGGCGGCCACGGTCCTCGCCCCGTCCGCTCCCGGCGCATCCGTCCGCAGAGTGACATGAGCAAAAGGAAACGACTCATGGCAGCAGCAGTCATCAACACGGTGGTGGACGAGGCGACCACCACCAACCAGGGCAAGGTCGGCGACACCGTCGACATCAACGGCACGGGGCTGGGCACCACCATCATGGTGAACTTCGGCGCGGCCACCGTCCGTCCGACGTCGGTCTCCCACACCCTGGTGAAGTTCGTGGTCCCCGCCACCGCCCCGTGTTCCGGCCAGGCCCAGGTGAGCGTGCGGCTGTCGAAGGGGATCACGAGCAACGGGCTGCCGTTCTTCATCATCCCCGCGCCGGTCACCTTCTCGTCGAGTCCGGCGTTCCTGCCCACCACGGGTGCCCCGCTCACGGTCCTGGGATCCGGCTTCGCGGCCGGAGGCAAGGTCAACGTGGGTTCCGCCACGGTGGATTTCGGCCCCGGTGGCAGCAACACCTCGGTCACCGTCACGGCGCCGGCGCACACCCCCACGGGCTGCTCCGACGCCCAGGAGATCACGGTCACCACACCCGGCGGCACGGGCACGGCGGGCACCTCGTCCGTCACCTATCAGAAGCCGCCGACCCTCACGAACGCGGATCCGGCATCGGGCACCACCGGAGACCCGGTCGTGATCAACGGCTCGTGCCTCGACAACCTCGTGTCGGTCACGTACACCGACTCGACCGGGAACCACACCGAGACGGACCCCACCGCAGCCGGCTCCGGCACCTCCATCAGCAGCACCGTGCCCGACGGCACGCTGGTCCCGGACTCCGTCAACCCGGGAGTCATCACCGTTCACACCGTCGGTGGCAGCGACACCACACCCTTCATCCTCACCTGACAAGTGCGGACGGGTGACCGATGGAACCACGCACAGCCGCCGCCACCGCCGGCCGCATCGCACGGCACGTCGACGGCCGCCCGCCGCGCCCCGGCCGACGGACATCGGCCGGGGCGCGGCCGTCCGTACGGCACAGAAGGAGAAGAAGCATCATGGCCCCCGTAGTGACCAGCATCAGCCCCACGCAAGGCAGTCCGGCGGGAGGCACCGCCGTCACCATCAACGGCTCCGGCTTCACCGGCGCCTTCGCGGCCAGGTTCGGTTCACAACTCGCCACCAGCGTGGTCGTCGTGAGCGACACACAGATCACGGCCACGACGCCGGCGGGGAGCGGCACGGTCAGAGTGACCGTCACCACCCCGGGCGGAACCAGCACCCAGAACGTGACCTTCACCTACACCCTCGCCGTTCCGGCTCCGGTGATCACGAGCCTCAGCCCTCCCAGCGGGCCTGCGGCGGGTGGGAACACGGTGGTGATCAACGGCACCAATCTCTCGGGTGCGACGTCGGTTCTCTTCGGTGCGACTGCTGCCACGATCACCGGTGTGACGGCGACGCAGGTGACGGTGACGGCGCCGGCGGGGAGTGGGACGGTGAATGTCACGGTCACCACGCCGGGGGGTGTGAGCAACGCGCTTCCGTACACCTACACGGTGGTTCCGGCTCCGGTGATCACGAGCCTCAGCCCTCCCAGCGGGCCTGCGGCGGGTGGGAACACGGTGGTGATCAACGGCACCAATCTCTCGGGTGCGACGTCGGTTCTCTTCGGTGCGACTGCTGCCACGATCACCGGTGTGACGGCGACGCAGGTGACGGTGACGGCGCCGGCGGGGAGTGGGACGGTGAATGTCACGGTCACCACGCCGGGGGGTGTGAGCAACGCGCTTCCGTACACCTACGTCGCCGTTCCGGCGCCGTCGATCAGCACCCTCACCCCTCCCAACGGGCCGGCGGCGGGCGGCAACACCGTGGTCATCACGGGCACCAACCTGAGCGGCGCCACGCTGGTGCTCTTCGGCGCGACTCCCGCCACCATCACCGGCGTCACCCCCACCCAGGTCACCGTCATCGCCCCGGCCGGTCCGCCGTCGGTGGTGAACGTGACCGTGACGACGCCGGGGGGCACCAGCAATCCACTGCCGTACATCTATGTCGCCGTCCCCGTCGTCTTCGACGTGGAGCCGCACTTCGGTCCCGAGGCGGGCGGCAACACCGTCGTCATCTCCGGCAGCAACCTGCTCCTCGCCACCTCCGTCGACTTCGGCCCGAACCCCGCCGCCGCCTTCACGGTGAACTCCGACAGCCAGGTGACGGCGACCGCCCCGGCCGGAACCGGCACCGTCGTGGTCACGGTGACCACACCCGGCGGCACCAGCAGCGTGGGCCCGGGGGACCCGTACTACACCTACCTGGGCACTCCCGTGATCACGACGCTCACCCCGGACACGGGCTCGACGTCGGGCGGTGACGCCATCACCATCAGCGGCTCCCACCTCACCTTCACCGACTCCGTCACCTTCGGAGGAACCCCGGCCCCGTTCGTCGTGGTCTCGGACAACTTCGTCGTCGCGACGGCGCCGCCCCACGCGGCCGGAAACGTCAGCGTCCAGGTCCACACCCCGGGAGGCAACAGCAACACCCTCCCCTTCACTTACTCCTGACCCACCACGGCGGCCGCCCGGCGATCTCTCCACGGAGCCGCTGGGCAGGCCCGGTGCGGGTGGTCGTCACCACACCCGATCCGGTCCCCGGAACAACGGGGACCGGCAGAAGGGCGTCACCGACGGCCATGGCGTCACGGCCACCGTTGAAGACCGGCCCCTCTCGGTAAGGAGGCCGACGGGCGGGCGATGTCCGGCCGGCTGGTCAAGCCTGGAACGCCGGCTTCGAGGTGTCCTTCAGGTGGCCCATGAGAGCCCGCAGGCCGTGCTGTGTCGTAGTGAGAATGACGTCCGGGGCGTCGCTTTCGCGGTCAGGCCTCGGCGGCCTCCGCGCACAGCCGCCTCAGGGCCGCCCCGCAGCGGCGGGCGTACGCGTGCTGCAGGCCGCGGGTCGCCGCTCCGCCCGCCCGGGCGTACCACTTCGCCGGGCGGCTGAAGGCGGCGACCGTCAGCCAGACCGTGCCGTCGCCGGTGCGGTCGACCACGAAGGCTTCCTCGCCGCACTCCGGGTGGCCGGGGAGCGTGCCGTAGGCCCAGCCGGCGCGGCGGGGTTCCTCCAGCGCCCAGACGACGCGGCAGGGGGCCTTGATCAGCCCGGCCAGGGTGACCGTGACGTCCACGTCGGGGGCGGCGCGGTCGGCGGAGGTGTCGAGAGTGACGCCGACCGCGCGGTGCATCTCCCAGGTGAGGACCGCCTCGGCGGCGCGGCGGAAGACCGGCCCGCCCTCGCCTATGCGCGTGCGCACGTGGAGCGGGTGGAAGCCGGGCGGGCAGGCGGCCAGGTTCTCGCGGGTCGCGCCGACCGCCTCGTAGGTGAAGGACATGGGGCCCAAGAGTAGGGCGGCCCCCGGGGCGAAGTCGCTCCCGGGGGCCGCCGTCGTCACCTGCCGGGGTCAGCTGACGTTGACCGCCGTCCAGGCCGCCGCCACCGCGTTGTACTCGGTGCTGCCGGAGCCGTACAGGGCGGACGCCGCGCTCAGGGTCGCCGTGCGGGCGCCCGAGTACTTGGTCGTCGACGTCATGTACGTCGTCAGCGCCTTGTACCAGATCTGCAGCGCCTTGGCGCGGCCGATGCCGGTGACCGTGGAGCCGTTGTACGTCGGGGAGTTGTACGAGACCCCGTTGATCGTCTTCGAACCGCTGCCCTCCGAGAGGAGGTAGAAGAAGTGGTTCGCGACGCCGGACGAGTAGTGCACGTCCTTGCTGCCGACGGAGGAGGACCAGTAGTCGGACGAGCCGCCGTCCTTGCTCGGCTTGTCCATGTAGCGCAGCGGCGAGCCGTCGCCGTTGATGTTGATCTTCTCGCCGATGAGGTAGTCGCCGACGTCGGAGGAGTTGGCGGCGTAGAACTCCACGCCGGTTCCGAAGATGTCGGAGGTGGCCTCGTTCAGGCCGCCGGACTCACCGCTGTAGTTCAGGCCGGCGGTGTTGGAGGTGACGCCGTGGCTCATCTCGTGCCCGGCCACGTCGAGCGAGGTGAGCGGGTGGGTGTTGCTCGAGCCGTCGCCGTAGGTCATGCAGAAGCAGCTGTCGTCCCAGAAGGCGTTGACGTAGCTGCTGCCGTAGTGGACGCGGGAGTAGGCGCCGACGCCGTTGTTCTTGATGCCACTGCGGCCGAAGGTGGACTTGTAGAAGTCCCAGGTCTCCTGCGCGCCGTAGGCGGCGTCGGCGGCCGCCGTCTCGTCGGTGGTGGAGCTGGAGGCGGTGCCGGTGCCCCACGTGTTGGTGGTGTTGGTGAACAGCGTGCCGGTGCCCGAGCTGGTGGTGTGCTTCAGGTTGTACGTGTTGTGGCTGCCGCGCGAGGCGTCGGTCAGCGAGTACGTCGAGCCCGACAGCGTGGTGGTGAGGCTCACGGTGCCCGAGTACAGCGTCTTGCCGGTGCCGGTCGCGTTCTCGATGCCCTGGTACTCGAAGAGCTTCTTGCCGGTGGCGGCGTCGGTGATGACGTGCAGCTGGTTCGGGGTGCCGTCGTCCTGGAAACCGCCGACGACCGTCTCGTAGGCGAGGACGGGCTTGCCGGAGCCGGCCCAGATCACCTTGCGCGCGCCGTCGGCCGCGGTCTTGGCGGAGCCGAGGGTCTTGGCGGCGGTCAGCGCCTGCTTCTCCGCCTTGGACGCGGTGATCTGCGGCTTGAGGGAGGTCACCTTGATGGCCGACTTCGTCGCCTTGGTGACGCCTTCGGTCTTGCCCGCCTTGGAGGTGTGGACGACCAGGTCGCCACCGAGCACCGGCAGGCCCGCGTAGGTGCGCTCGTAGCGGGTGTGGACGGTGCCGTCGACGTCCTTGACGACGTCCTTGACGACCAGCTTCTCCTTGGCGCCCAGGCCTATGTGCTGAGCCGTCTCGGCGGCGCCGGACTGTGCCTTCTGGATCAGGCTGGTGCGGGCGGCGGCGGACAGCGTGGTGGGGGCGGCGGCCAGGGGCTTCGCGGCCGCGGACCCGGTCGGGGCCTGGGCGGAGGCGGTGGTGGCCAGTCCGGTGGAGAGCAGGGCTCCGGCCGCGACAGTGGTGGCGACGGCCAGAACGGTGCGCTTGTGACGCGCGTAGAGGGGGCTCACTCAAGCTCCTTCTTGTGGGGGAGTCCGGGCAGCGTGGGGATACTGGCCGGAGTGTGGCGGTGTGAAGTTGCTGTGTTGTGCGGCGGGTGAAGGAAGAGTGGCACCAGCGCCGCGTACATGTCATGACCCTGCGGTGATGTTGGCTGAAAAGCAGCGTTCGGGGCAGTGTTGCGGCCCTGTTAACGGGTGCCGTCGGGGGAGGCGGACCTCCTTGACCGCACGCTCGCGCGTGGTGCCGCACGCTGGGCCTACGGGAAGGCCGGCTTCCAGGTGTTGATCTTCCCGGTGTCCCGTGCGGCCTGGTCCTGGGCCCTCAACTGCCAAGTAGCATTGGCTGATTCCAATGAGGCGTCCACCGTGTAGGCGGCGTTCACATGGTCCGCCGAGTCGGAGGAACTGAAGTTCTTCGGGCGGTACGAGATGCCCGACGGGCCGACCGGATCGATCGCCGGGTCGCCCCGCCGGGTGTGGCTGATGTCGACCGTCACCTGGAGGTTGCTTGGCGCGTTTTCGCCCCTGCCCGAGACGGTGATGTTCGAGGTGACAGCGGGCCCGTTGTCCGGAATCGACACGGGCGTGGTGTTCTCGTACGAGGTGCCGCCACCGCCGCCGCCACCCGAGTGCGAGCCGACCGTGCGGGTGCCGGTGCGGGCATGCCGGTCAGGGCGACGGTGGCGGCGCGCTGCCGTGGGGGAGGGAGTGCGGGTGTGGGGGGTGCGTCTGCGCGAGGGATCGCTTCTCAACACGGACTCCTTCCGCGTGGCCACGCGTCGCGCGGCCGGGGGAGATCACAGCGGTGAGACTGTGGGGCCGCTGTGAAGCGGCTATGGGAAGGGTCGCAGTGGCGCGCGTGTCTGTCAGGAGCGCGTCAGAAATATGTCCGGAAATGGTTCGTTGACCGGATGTTCGCGTTCGCTATACGGACGCGTACGTCTGTTACGCCTGTTACGCCTGTTCCGTCTGTCCCCCGTGCCACGTGCGCCACAGCGCCGCGTACGCCCCGCCGGCCGCCACCAGCTCCTGGTGCTTGCCGAGTTCGGTGAGGCGGCCGTCCTCCATCACCGCCACCCGGTCGGCGTCGTGCGCGGTGTGCAGGCGGTGGGCGATGGCGATGACCGTACGGCCGTGCAGTACGGCGGCCAGCGCGCGCTCGGTGTGCCGGGCGGTGGCCGGATCCAGCAGGGCGGTGGCCTCGTCCAGGATCAGCGTGTGCGGGCCGGCCAGCACGACCCGGGCGAGCGCGAGCTGCTGGGCCTGCGAGCCGTCCGTGGCCAGGCCGCCGGTGCCCAGGCGGGTGTCCAGACCGTCCGGCAGCTCGCGCACCCAGCCGTCGGCGCCGACCGCGGCGAGCGCCGACCACAACGCCTGGTCGTCGGCCGCCGGTTCGGCGATGAGCAGGTTCTCCCGGACCGTGCCGAGGAAGACGTGGTGCTCCTGGGTGACCAGGACGACCTGGCGGCGCAGCCGTTCCGGCTCCAGCCCGGCGACCGGCACCCCGCCCACCGTCACCGTGCCCGAGCCCGGCGCGTCGACGCCCGCGAGCAGTCTGCTCAGCGTCGTCTTGCCCGCCCCGGACGGACCGACCACCGCCAGCCGCTCCCCGGGCCGCACGGTCAGGTCGACCCCGCGCAGGACCTCGCCGCCACGCTCGTACGCGTACCGCACCCCGCGCACGTCGATCCGGTCGTCCGCCGGTTCGGACCGGGCGGCCCCCGCCTCCGCCCGCGGTGCCCCCGCCAGCCCCTCCACCCGGGCGAACGAAGCGCTGCTGCTCTGCAGTTGCTCCACCCGCATCAGGATCTGGTCCAGCGGCTCCGTGAACTGCCGCAGGTACAGCGCGGCGGCCACCACCGCGCCCAGCCCCACCGCGCCGCGCTCGTGCAGCCACCCGCCGAGCAGCAGCACGCCCGCCACGGGGAGGGTGTAGGTCACGTCGACCGCCGGGAAGAACACGGTCCGCAGGCGGAGCGTGTAGAAGCGGGTGCGGCGGGACTTCTCCAGCGCGTCCCGGCTCGCCGCGATCCGCCGCTCGTGCAGCCGGAACGCCTCGACCGTCCTGGCCCCGGCCGCGGTCGACGCCACGATCTCGGCGACCTCGGAGGTGGCCGCCCCCTCGGCGAGATAACCGTCCCGGGCCCGGCGCAGGTACCAGCGCAGCGCGAGCCAGATCGGGGTCAGGCAGAGCACTCCGAACAGACCGAGGAGCGGGTCGAGCGCGAACACCGCGCCGAGGACGAACAGTGCCTGCGCGGTGCACACCAGCAGTTCCGGGCCGACGTCCCGCAGCGTGCTGCCGACGGTCGCCACATCGGCCGTGCCGCGCGCGGTCAGGTCACCGGTACCGGCCCGCTCCACCGTCGACGCGGGCAGCGCCAGCACCCGGCCGACGTACCGCTCACGCACCCGGGCCAGCGTCCGCTCCCCGAACCGGTGCCCCACGTACCGCGCCCAGCGGGCCAGCAGCAACTGGGCCAGCGAGCAGAGCAGGATCCACAGCGCCAGCCGGTCCACCGCTCCGGCCCCGTGTCCCGCCCGCACCTCGTCGACGATCCGCCCGACCAGCCACGGCCCGGCGAGCCCCGCGACGGCCGCCAGCGCGTTGAGCACCAGCGTGGCGGCGAACGCCCGCCCGTCGGCCCGCACCAGCCGCACGGTCGCCCGCCGCACCCCGGCCCGGTCCGCGACCGGCAGCAGTCCCTCACCCGTCGTCATCGTCACCGCACGGCCTCCTCGGCGGTCCCCGGCACGGCGTCCCTGCCGTCCGTGCCACCTACGTCGTCCACGTCGTCCATCTCGTCCATGTCGTCCTCGACGGAGCGAGCCACCAGTGCCCGGTACGCCGGCTCCTCGGCGAGCAGCCGCCGGTGCGGCCCGCTCGCCGCGACCTTGCCGTCCACCAGGAACAGCACCTCGTCCACCCGGTCCAGCACCAGCGGCGAGGTGCTCGTCACGACCGTCGTACGGCCTTCCCGCGCCTCCCGCAGCCGCCCGGCCACCGTGGCCTCCGTGTGCGCGTCCAGCGCCGAGGTCGGCTCGACCGCGAGCAGCACCTCCGGGTCGGCCAGCAGCGCCCGTACCAGCCGGATCCGCTGGCGCTGCCCGCCGGAGAGGCTGCGGCCCTGCCCGGCGACGGCCGAGTCCACCCCGTCCGGCAGCCCGCGCACGACGTCCTCGGCGGCGGCCGCGTACACCGCCCGGCGCAACGCGGCCCCGTCGGCGGTGTGTCCGGCGGCCACGACCTCCCTGAGGGGTCCGGCGAACAGGTCCGCCTCGTGGTCGGCGACCAGGATCCGGGCCCGTACGTCGGCCAGCGGGACCGCGTCGAGCGGCCTCCCGCCCCAGGTGGCGCCGGTGGGGCCGTACCGGCCCAGGCGGTCGACGACGGCGGCGGCCTCGGCTGGCCGGACGGCGACCAGCCCGACCAGCCGGCCCGGAGCCACCCGCACCCCGGACGCCGGGTCGTGCAGTTCGGCCGGCCCGTCCGGCGCGGGCAGGGTACCCCCGTCCGGCTCCGGCTCCAGCCGCAGCAGCCGTACCACCCGGCGGGCGACCACCACCGCCCGGTTCAGGTCGTAGGCCATCTGCACGAAGAACGCCACCGGCCCGATCAGCACCGCCACATAGCCGTACACGGCCACCAACTCGCCGATCGTGAGCGACCCCTGGGCCGCCAGCCGGGCCGCGAGCCAGGTCACCACGGCCAGGAACAGCGTGGGCAGGCCCATGCCGAGCGCCTGCATCCAGCTGGCCACGGCGCCCACCCGGTAGCCCTGCGCGCGCAGCCGCTGCGAGTCCTTCCGGAAGGCGTCTGCGATCAGCCCCTTGCCGCCGAGGCCGTTGAGTACGCGCAGCCCGCCCGCCAGGTCGCCGATGCGCGCCGCCAGCACGCCCTGCCGCTCCCGGTACTCGCTCTCCGCGCCCTGCAGCCGCAGGGTCAGCGGCCCGGTGAGCAGCGCGATCACCGGTACCCCGAGCAGCACCACCGCGGCCAGCGGAGCGGAGACCGACAGCAGCAGCCCGGCCACCACCAGGTAGACCACCACCGAGCCCGCCCCGGGCCCGACCACGGTCAGTGCCTGGGCGATCGTCTGCACGTCCCCGACCCCGATCGTCACGACCTCTCCGGCCCCGGCCCGGCGCGGCAGCGTGGCCCCGAGCCGGACCGCGTGCCCCACGACGACCTTGACCGTGCGGAAGTTGGCGTCCATCCGCACCCGCGTCATCGTCCGGTGCCGCATGACGCCCAGCCAGGCGTTGAACGCCCCGACCGCGAACAGCACCAGCGTCCACCGGGCGAGCGCGCCCAGGTCGCCCGGCACCAGCCCGTCGTCGATCGCCCGGGACATCAGGTACGGCGTCGCGGCCAGCAGCGTCATCCAGGCACTGCCGAGCAGCGCCCCGGCGAGCGACCGGCCGGGCTGGCAGCGCACCAGCCACCACAGGTACCACCAGCCGCCACGGCAGTCGGGCGTGCCGGGATCCTCGTACGCGTCGATCATCCGTCCCCCGTTCCCCCGGCTCCGCGACCGGGCTAGGTGACCTGGCTTCCGTACTCCGCGACCGCGCTCCGCGACCGCGCTCCGCTACGCCAGGCTGTCCCGCCACGCCCGGTGCAGGTCCGCGAACCTGCCCGTGCCCGCGATCAGTTCGGCCGGCTCGCCGTCCTCGACGATCCGGCCGTGCTCCATCACCAGGACCCGGTCGGCGATCTCCACCGTGGACAGGCGGTGCGCGATCACCACCGCCGTACGGCCCCGCAGCACCGTCGACATGGCCCGCTGCACCGCGCGTTCACCCGGCACGTCCAGCGAACTGGTCGCCTCGTCCAGGATCAGCACCGCCGGATCGGCCAGCAACGCGCGTGCGAACGCCACCAGTTGGCGCTGCCCGGCCGAAATGCGCCCGCCCCGCTTGCGGACGTCCGTGTCGTACCCGTCGGGCAGCGCGCCGATGAACTCGTGCGCCCCGATCGCCTTCGCCGCCCGCTCGATCTCCTCGCGGGTCGCGTCCGGCCGCCCGATGGCGATGTTGTCGGCGACCGTGCCGGAGAACAGGAACGCCTCCTGCGTCACCATGATCACTCCGCGCCGCAGTTCGGGCACGGCCAGCTCGCGCAGGTCCACGCCGTCCAGCAGGACCCGGCCCGCGGAGGGGTCGTAGAACCGGGCCAGCAGCTTGGCCAGCGTCGACTTGCCCGCGCCCGTGGAGCCGACGACCGCGACCGTCTGTCCGGCGGGGATCGTCAGGTCGAAGCGGGGCAGCACCTCGCCGCCGGTGCGGTAGGAGAACCCGACGCCGTCGAAGACGACCTCGCGTCCGGGGTGTTCGCCCTCGAGGACCGGAAGCTGCCTGGGGCGTGACGGCTCCGGCACGGACGGCGTCTGCGCCAGCAGGCCCGCGATCTTCTCCAGGGAGGCCGCCGCCGACTGGTAGGAGTTCAGGAACATGCCCAGCCGGTCGATGGGGTCGTACAGCCGCCGCAGGTACAGCACCGCCGCCGCCAGCACGCCCAGCGCCAGCGAACCCGAGGCCACCCGGTAGGCGCCCCACAGCACGATTCCCGCCACGGCAGTGTTGGCCACCAGCCGGGAGCCGACCACGTAGCGGGCCATCTCCAGCAGGGCGTCGCCGTTGGTCCGCTCGTGCCGCCGGTTCAGCACCCGGAAACCGGCGTCGTTCACGGCCTCGCGGCGGAAGGCGCGCACCGGCCGGATGCCGTTCATCGTCTCGACGAACTTGACGATCACCGCAGCGATCGCCGTGGAGCGGGCCCGGAACACCCGCCCCGCGCGCCGCCGGTACATCCGCACCAGCAGGTACAGCGGTACGAAGGAGGCCACCGCGACCGCGCCCAGGCCCAGGTCCAGCCAGAGCAGCATCGCCGCGATGTACACGAAGGACAGGACGACCGTGACGAGTTCCTGCAAGCCCTCGCTGAGCAGCTCCCGCAGCGACTCGACGTCCGTCGTGGCCCGGGAGATGAGCCGGCCGGAGGTGTACCGCTCGTGGAAGTCGACGCTCAGCGCCTGCGCGTGCCGGAAGATACGGCCGCGCAGATCCAGCAGCACGTCCTGGTTGACCCGGGCGGAGGCCTCGATGAACGCGAACTGCAGCGCCCCGGAGACCAGCGCGCACAGCAGATAGCCGGCGCCCACCGCGATCAGCGGCCCGTGGTCGCCGTGCTCGCGCAGCGCCGGCACGGCCCGGTCCAGGGCGTACGCCACCAGCAGCGGGCCCGCCTGGACGGCCGCCTGCTGGAGCAGCAGCAACAGCGTGGTGCCCGCCACCCGGGTCCGCATCGGGGCGAGCAGCGACCGCAGCAGGGCCGCCGTGGCGCCGGGCGGGGTGGGCAGGACGTCGCGGTCGAAGGGGTCCTCGGCGGCGGGCGGGCGGGGGAGTTCCTCCTCCTCGTCGGGGGTGGGGACCGACGTGGTGGGGGCGGCGGTCATCGTGCGTCCTCCTCTTCCCGGCGCACCTTCACGGACTTCTCCCCGGGCACCTTCACGGACTTCTCCCCGGACTCCTCGCCGTGCTCCGCGCCGGACTCGACGCCGGACATCAGGTGGGCGTACTCGGCGTTGGAGCGCAGGAGTTCCTGATGGGTGCCGACGGCGGCGATGCGGCCCCCCGAGAGCAGGGCGACCCGGTCGGCGAGCAGCACCGTGGACGGGCGGTGGGCCACGATCAGCGCGGTGGTGTCGGCGAGGACCCGGCGCAGCGCGGCCTCGACCGCGGCCTCGGTGTGCACGTCGAGCGCGGACAGCGGGTCGTCGAGGACCAGGAACGGGGGTCTGCCGACCACGGCCCGGGCCAGCGCCAGCCGCTGCCGCTGCCCGCCGGACAGGCTCAGGCCCTGCTCGCCGACCTGGGTGTCGGTGCCCTGGGGCAGCCTGTGCGCGAACCCGGCCTGGGCGACGGCGAGCGCCCGTTCCAGCTCCGGGGCGCCGGCGTCGTCGCCCGCGCCCATGAGAACGTTGTCGCCGACGCTCGCCGAGAACAGCGTGGGCTCCTCGAAGGCGACGGCGACCCGGGAGCGCAGCCGGGCGCGGGACATCGCGGTGATGTCCACGCCGTCCAGCGTGATCCGGCCCGACGTGACCTCGTGCAGCCGGGGGACCAGCGCGGTGAGGGTGGTCTTGCCGCTGCCGGTCGCTCCGACCAGGGCCATGGACTCGCCGCGGCGGATGTGCAGGTCGACGCGGTCGAGGACGGGAGGGGAGCCGGGCGGGGCGTCGGGGTAGCGGAAGCGGACACCGTGGAACCGGATGCCCTCGTCCCTGTCGGCGGGCGCGGTCACGTCGGCGCCCTCGGACTCCGGCTCCTCGTCCAGTACCTCGAAGTACCGTTGCGTGGCGGTCGCCGCCTCCTGGCTCATCGCCAGCAGGAAGCCGATGGAGTCCACGGGCCAGCGCAGCGCGAGGGCCGTCGACAGGAACGCCACCAGCGTCCCCGCCGACAGCTGACCGTCCGCCACCCGTACGGCCCCCCACACCAGCGTCACCCCGATCGCGAGCTCCGGCAGGGTGACGATCACCCCCCAGATCGCCGCCAGCAGCCGGGCCTTGCGCAGCTCCGTCCCGCGCAGCCCGGCCGACAGTTCCCCAAACGCCCGCGCCTGGCTGCGGTGCCGTCCGAACCCCTTGATGACGCGGATGCCGAGGACGCTCTCCTCCACGACCGTCGTCAGGTCCCCGACCTGGTCCTGGGCCTGCCGCGCCACCTGGGCGTACCGCCGTTCGAAGACGAAGCAGGTCACCATCACGGGCACGGCCGGGCCCAGGATCACCAGTCCCAGCACCCGGTCCTGCATCAGCATGATGACCACACCGACGAGGATCGTGACCGAGTTGACCAGCAGGAAGGTCAACGGGAAGGCCAGGAACTGGCGCAGCAGCATCAGGTCGGTGGTGGCCCGCGAGAGCAGCTGGCCGGAGGCCCAGCGGTCGTGGAAGGCCACCGGCAGCCGCTGCAGATGCCGGTACAGCCCCGCCCGCAGCTCCGCCTCGACGTGCGACAACGGCCGCGCCACCAGCCACCGTCGCAGCCCGAACAGCAACGCCTCCGCGAGGCCGAGCAACAGCAGGTACAGCGCGCCCAGCCACACTCCCCGCGGGTCCCGGTCGGCGACCGGCCCGTCCACCAGCCACTTCAGCACGAGCGGGATGACCAGCCCCGTACAGGAGGCCACGACCGCGACGAACGCGGCGGCGGACCAGCGTATCCGCGCGGGCCGGACGTATGGCCACAGGCGTAGCAGCACACGGACGGTCGAACGGTCTTCGGCGGTGGTTGCACGTGTCGTGGGCATCACCGCGAGCCTACGGACCGCCACTGACGACGCCCACCGAGTTTTGGCCGGACCGGAATCGTCCGACAGTCCTCCTACCTGCGTGAAATCTTCGGCCAGCGGGTCCCGGTGGCCGCTCAGCCGGTCACCCTCAGCAGCAGCACCGCCCGCCCCGGCACCGTGATCTCCGTGCCCGCCCCGTGCACCACCGCCGGGGCCTCGCCCTGGTCCTCGCGTGAGGTGTCGACGACCACCTCGTAGCGCTCCGCCCACGGGGGGCCGGGCAGGACGAAGGGGGTGGGGGCGTCGCCCGCGTGGAGGACGGTGAGGAAGCTGTCGTCGAGTATGGGCGCGCCCCGTTCGTCCCGGCCGGGTATGTCGCGTCCGGAGAGGTACATGCCGAGGGTGGCGGCGGGCGCGTACCAGTCGCCCTCCGTCATCTCCGTGCCCCGGGGGGTGAACCAGGCCAGGTCGCGCAGGCCGTCCGCCGACTGGGAGCGGCCGGAGAAGAAGGCGCGGCGGCGCAGCACCGGGTGGCGGTGGCGCAGGGCGATCAGACGGGAGGTCAGATCGAACAGGGGGCTCCAGTCCGGGTCGTCCCGCAGGGACCAGTCGAGCCAGCTGATCTCGTTGTCCTGGCAGTAGGCGTTGTTGTTGCCGTGCTGGGTGCGGCCCAGCTCGTCGCCCGCCACCAGCATGGGGACCCCGGTGGAGAGCAGGAGGGTGGTCAGCAGGTTCCGCAGCTGGCGGCGGCGCAGGGCCCGTACGCCCTCGTCGTCCGTCTCCCCCTCCGCCCCGCAGTTCCAGGCGCGGTTGTCGTTCGCGCCGTCCCGGTTGCCCTCGCCGTTCGCCCCGTTGTGCTTGCGCTCGTAGGAGACGAGGTCGCGGAGGGTGAAGCCGTCGTGCGCGGTGACGAAGTTGACGGAGGCGTAGGGGCGTCGGCCGCCCCAGGCGTACAGGTCGCTGGAGCCCGACAGGCGGTAGCCGAGGTCGCGTACGTCGGGCAGCGCGCCGCGCCAGTAGTCGCGGACGGCGTCGCGGTAGCGGTCGTTCCACTCCGTCCACAGCGGGGGGAAGGCGCCCACCTGGTAGCCGCCGGAGCCGATGTCCCACGGCTCGGCGATCAGCTTCACCCGGTGCAGCACCGGGTCCTGCGCGATCACGGCGAGGAACGGGGAGAGCATGTCGACGTCGTGCATCGAGCGGGCCAGCGCGGCGGCCAGGTCGAAGCGGAATCCGTCCACTCCCATCTCCGTCACCCAGTAGCGCAGGGAGTCGGTGATCAGGCGGAGGACCTGGGGCTGGACGACGTGCAGGGTGTTGCCGCAGCCCGTGTAGTCGGCGTAGCGGCGGGCGTCGTCCTGGAGGCGGTAGTAGCCGCGGTTGTCGATGCCCTTGAGGGAGAGCGTCGGGCCCAGCTCGCCCGCCTCGGCCGTGTGGTTGTAGACCACGTCGAGGATGACCTCGATGCCGGCCGCGTGCAGCGCCCGGACCATGCGCTTGAACTCGCCGACCTGCTGGCCGGCCGTACCGGAGGCCGCGTAGGCGGCGTGCGGGGCGAAGTAGCCTATGGAGTTGTAGCCCCAGTAGTTCCTCAGGCCGCGGCGCAGCAGGTGGTCCTCGTGCGCGAACTGGTGCACGGGCAGCAGCTCGACGGCCGTGACGCCCAGCTTCACCAGGTGCTCGACGGCGGCGGGGTGCGCCAGACCCGCGTACGTGCCGCGCAGGTGCTCCGGGATGCCGGGGTGCAGCTTGGTGAAGCCGCGGACGTGCAGCTCGTAGATGACGGAGTCCGCCCACGGGGTCTTGGGGCGGCGGTCGTCGGCCCAGTCCTCGTCGTCGTGCACCACGACGCCCTTGGGGACGTACGGTGCCGAGTCCCGGTCGTCGCGCACGGTGTCCGCGACATGCTGTTCCGGCCAGTCCCGCACATGCCCGTACACCTCCGCCGGCAGGCCGAACTCACCGTCCACCGCGCGCGCGTACGGGTCGAGGAGCAGCTTCGCCGGATTCCAGCGGGCGCCGATCCACGGGTCCCAGCGGCCGTCCACCCGGTAGCCGTAACGCTGCCCGGGCAGCACACCGGGCACGAAACCGTGCCAGATTTCGTGCGTCAGTTCGGTCAGGCGAACGCGCGTCTCCCGTCCGCCCTCGTCGAACAGACACAGCTGGACCGCCTCCGCGCCGGCCGCCCACAGCGCGAAGTTGGTGCCGGCCACCCCGTCCGGCCCCACCCGGAAGCGCGCGCCCAGCGGAGTGGGCGCGCCCGGCCGGACCGGCACGGCGGGCGGCGCGGCGCGCCGGGTGCCGTTCACCACTGCGGCGCGCTGGTCCGCCACTACCTGCTGCTCGGCCGAGCTGGTCACGGATCAGCCTCCTGCGGCTCGTGGAACGACGTGGAAACGGGCACGCCGGGTCCCGCCGTGCGCCCCGTCGCGTCGTCCTCCCCACTGTTCTGCCCAGAGCTAGCGTCGCACTCACGTTTCCCCAGGGCGGGGACGATCGTTGAGTCCCCCGTGAGGCATGCACAAGGGCGCGCACGGCGCGCGAGCGTCGCATTGGCCGCGGTACTGACCTGGGCGGGACTGCTGGCCGGTGCCACCGGCTGCGGTCCGGACATCCCCGACGACATCGGCGTCGACCGGGTCCTCGGCAAACCCCCGGCCCCCCAGGACACCATCCGCGTCTCCCCGGACGACGGCAGCAAGGACGTCCGCCCCGACCAGCGGCTGCGGGTCCGGGTGCCCGGCGGACGCCTGGAGTCGGTGACCGTACGCCGCTCCCAGGACGCCCGGGAGACCCGGGTGCCCGGCCGGCTGACCGCCGACGGCACGACTTGGGAGCCGGACGAACCCAGGCTGGCGCTCGCCGCCAGGTACACCGTCGACGCGGTGGCGCTGGACGGCGACGGGCACCGCTCGGCCCGGCACACCACCTTCACGACGTACGTCCCCGACCAGCGGTTCATCGGGTACGTGACCCCCGAGAACCGCGCCACCGTCGGCACCGGGATGATCGTCTCGCTGTCCTTCAACCGGGAGATCGAGAACCGGGCCGCCGTCGAGCGGGCCGTGCGCGTCACCGCGCAGCCCCCGGTGGAGATCCGCCCGCACTGGTTCGGCAAGAACCGCCTGGACTTCCGCCCCGAGCACTACTGGAAGCCCGGCACCCAGGTCACCGTCGACCTGCGGCTGCGCGACGTGGAGGCGGCGCGCGGGGTGTACGGGCTGCAGTACAAGACGGTCGCCTTCACCGTCGGCCGCAGCCAGGTCTCGGTGGTGGACGCGGCCGAGCACACCATGGAGGTACGCAGGGACGGCGAACTGCTCGCCACCGTGCCCATCACCGCCGGCGCCCCCAAGACCACCACCTACAACGGGAAGATGGTGGTGATGGAGATGCTCGACGTCACCCGCATGAACAGCCGGACGGTCGGCTTCGGCGGCGAGTACGACATCCCCGACGTGCCGCACGCCATGCGGCTCACCGACTCCGGCACCTTCGTGCACGGCAACTACTGGGCCCCGGACGCCCCCGGGAACGTCAACGTCAGCCACGGCTGCGTGGGCCTCAGGGACGTCAAGGGCGGCGGTTCGGACACGCCCGCGGGCTGGTTCTTCGACCGCAGTCTGGTCGGGGACGTCATCGAGGTCGTGCACAGCAATGACAAAAAGGTCGCTCCCGACAATGGCCTCGGAGGGTGGAACATGGGATGGAAGGAGTGGAAGGCGGGCGGCGCGCTCGGCTGACGGCCAGGTCGCCCGGTGCCGCGGCTGGTTGATGTTGCGACAAAACGGTGACCAACGGCTGACGCCATGCCCAAAACCCGGCGGTTAGTATGCGCCGATGCGTGCTTGGGGCGCGCCGGGGTGCGGGTCCGATTCTGGCCCGGGGAGGGGAGAACAACTTGAACATACGGCCGATATCGGGGGCGTCGGCGGGGGGCCGACGGGGCCGGAAGGGCTGGCCGGTGCTCATGTCCGGCGTCCTGCTCATGGCCGTCACCGCGTGCGGTGCGGGCCACTCGGGTTCGGGGTCCGCGTCCGGGTCCGGCGACGGCAAGGGCAAGGGCAAGGGCTCCGCCGGGCAGAGCAAGCAGTCCGAGGCCGTGGTGACCATCTCGCCCAAGTCCGGTGCGACGGAGGTCGACACCAGCGGCGCCCTCGAGGTCAGCGCCGGCAAGGGCAAGCTGACCGCGGTCGAGGTGAAGGACGACAAGGGCACCGCGGTCACGGGCACGATCACCGGTGGGGGCACCGGCTGGAAGCCCGCCGGCCACTTGGCCGCCGCCACCAAGTACACGGTGCACGCGGTCGCCAAGGACTCCGCGGGCCGCGAGGCGGCCGAGGACTCCAGCTTCACCACGCTGACCCCGAAGAACACCTTCGTCGGCTACTTCACCCCCGAGGACGGTTCCACGGTCGGCGTCGGCATGCCGTTCTCCATACGCTTCACCCGGGGGATCACCCACCCCGGGGACGTGGAGAAGGCGATCCAGATCAAGACCGAGCCGGCCGTCGACGTCGAGGGCCACTGGTTCGGCAACGACCGTCTGGACTTCCGGCCCGAGGAGTACTGGAAGTCCGGCACCAAGGTCACCGTCAAGCTGAACCTCGACGGCGTCGAGGGCCGCGACGGCGTCTACGGCAAGCAGTCCAAGACGGTGAAGTTCACCATCGGCCGCAACCAGGTCTCCGTCGTGGACGCCAAGAAGCACACGATGAAGGTCACCCAGGACGGCAAGGTCGTCAAGACCATCCCGGTCACCACCGGCAAGCCCGGCTACGACACCTGGAACGGCCAGATGGTCATGAGCGAGAAGCTCGCCGTGACCCGCATGAACGGCGAGACCGTCGGCTACGGCGGCGAGTACGACATCAAGGACGTGCCGCACGCCATCCGCCTGACCACCTCCGGCACCTTCATCCACGGCAACTACTGGGGCGGCGGTGCCTTCGGCAACTACAACGCCAGCCACGGCTGCGTGGGCCTGCGCGACGTCAAGGGCGGCTACGACAAGGGCGTTCCGGCGGCCTGGTTCTTCAACCACTCGATGATCGGTGACGTGGTGGTCGTCAAGCACTCCCACGACCGCACCGTGGACCCGGACAACGGGCTCAACGGCTGGAACATGTCGTGGGACAAGTGGAAGGCGTGAGCCCCCGCTGACCGAAGGGAGCGGGCCCGGCGCTGCGAAGAACAGCACCGGGCCCGCTCCCGTCGGCCCCGTACCGTGCCTGCCCCGGCCGGTGTGACGGACCGCACGGACCCGGTCGCCGTTGGTCCCCGTGCTGTGTCTGCCCGGGGGCGACCCCCGGACCCCCGGCCGGTGTGACGGACCGCACCGACCCGGTCGCCGTTAGTCCCCGTTAACCTGCCTGCATGACCGTCTCTCTCGAAGTCGCCGAAGGCGTCGGCACGATCCGTCTCGACCGCCCGCCCATGAACGCCCTGGACGTCGCCACACAGGACCGGCTCAAGGAGCTCGCCGAGGAGGCCACGCGCCGCGACGACGTGCGCGCCGTGGTGATCTACGGCGGTGAGAAGGTGTTCGCGGCGGGTGCGGACATCAAGGAGATGCAGGCCATGGACCACACCGCGATGGTCCTGCGCGCCCGCGCCCTGCAGGACTCCTTCACCGCCGTGGCCCGCATCCCCAAGCCGGTGGTCGCGGCCGTCACGGGATACGCGCTGGGCGGCGGCTGTGAACTGGCCCTGTGCGCCGACTACCGCATCGCCGCCGACAATGCCAAGCTCGGCCAGCCGGAGATCCTGCTCGGCCTGATCCCGGGCGCGGGCGGCACCCAGCGGCTGCCCCGGCTGGTCGGCCCCTCCAAGGCCAAGGACCTGATCTTCACGGGCCGCATGGTGAAGGCCGACGAGGCGCTGACGATCGGCCTGGTGGACCGGGTGGTCCCGGCCGTCGAGGTGTACGCCGAGGCGCACGCCTGGGCCGCGAAGCTGGCGCAGGGCCCGGCGATCGCGCTGCGCGCGGCGAAGGAGTCGATCGACACGGGCGTGGAGACCGACCTCGAGACCGGGCTCGCCGTCGAGCGGAACTGGTTCGCGGGGCTGTTCGCCACCGAGGACCGCGAGCGGGGCATGCGCAGCTTCGTGGAGGAGGGCCCGGGCAAGGCCAAGTTCCTCTGAACTTCTCGCCCGTGGGTACGTGCAATTGACGCGGCGTCTGATCCGGGTCCCCCGATGGGGCGGTTTACGGGAACCTTGAAGCAACCTTGAGCCTGTCCTGTCGGGGGGACCCGGCGCTTGCCCCGGCGCGAGCCGTCGGCGCAGGTCGAACGGGGTGACCATCACTCTGGAACGCCTCTGGCATATGCCAATGAGATCCGGAGGGTCAGTGGCACCCAGGGGGCGTATTCCTCCGGAACGGCCCCCAAGGACGCTGCGGACGGCCATGATGGGGGCATGGCGGGGCTGGAGGGCATCGAACAGCCGCGGGGACACGGCCGTGCGACCGCGGCACGCTGGTCGCCTGCGGTCGAGGACGAACGGGCGCTCAAAGCAGTCGAGTTGTTCGGCAATCCGACGGAGGCCGAGGTTACGCTCCCGTCCCGCCCGGAGTCTGCGGCCACCGCCCGCAGACTCGCCCAGGTCGTCGTTCTGCGTCAGTGGGCGCTCACCCCGAAGGTGGCGGAGGACGTCGTCCTGCTCGTCTCCGAACTCGTGGGCAACGCAGTACGGCACACCGGCGCCCGTGTCTTCGGCCTCCGCATGCGCCGCCGCCGCGGCTGGCTCCGCGTCGAGGTCCGCGACCCCTCCCGGGGACTGCCCTGTCTGATGCCGGTTCAGGAGACGGACATCAGCGGGCGGGGCCTGTTCCTGGTCGAGAAGCTGTCCGACCGCTGGGGCGTGGACCTGCTGCCGCGCGGCAAGACGACCTGGTTCGAGATGCGCGTCGCCGACCGCTAGGGCCGCCGATCGGGCTCGTCCCCAGCGCCGGACGAGGGGTGCGAAGCCGCCGCGACCCGAACGCGTCACCCGATGGGGCCAATGTGCGGATTTTCCGCTGTGCGCCCCTTAAATGGGTGGGTGACCACCACCAACCGACGCCGGGCACTCCGGGCGGGCGCAGGGCTCGTCGCCGGGGGTGCGCTCCCCGTCGGCTGCACGGAGACCGGCGGCCCCGCACGCCCTGCCGGGACCGCCGCGTCCGCCTCGCGGCCGCACGGCCCCGGCAGTCCGGCGGCCACACCCCGGCCGGCCCCGTCCCCGCGCGCCTTTCCCCGGCAGCCGGACCAGATCACCCACGGCCCGCGCACCGGTGCCGCCGTCGCCCTCACCTTCCACGGCCAGGGCGAACCCGCCCTCGCCCGCCGCCTGCTGACCGAGGCCGAACGGCAGGGCGCCCGGATCACCGTCCTCGCCGTCGGCAGCTGGCTCGACGAGCACCCCGACCTGGCCCGCCGCGTCCTGGACGGCGGCCACGACCTGGGCAACCACACCCAGCGCCACCTCGCGATCAACGCCATGTCCGAGGCCGGCGCCCGCACCGAGATCAGCGCCTGCGCGGACCGGCTCCGGCGGCTCACCGGCTCCATCGGCAGCTGGTTCCGGCCCTCGCGCGCGCCCACCGCCTCCGCGATGGTCGCCCGGCTGGCCCAGGAGGCCGGCTACCCGCACGTGCTGTCGTACGACGTCGACTCGCTGGACTACACCCGGCCCGGCGCCCCCGCCATCACCCGCACGGTCCTGGACCAGGTCCGCGCGGGCTCCGTGGTGAGCCTGCACTTCGGGTATCCCGACACGGTCGTCGCCCTCCCCGCCGTCCTCCAAGAACTCGGCCGCCGCGGGCTGCGCGCGGTCACCACCACGGAGCTGCTGAGCTGATGCATCCCACCCACGCCGCCCGCGCCCTGGCCGCCGGTTGTGCCCTCGCCGCCCTGACCCTGCTGTCCGCGTGCGGTGGCGGAGACCACAAGGAGCGGATCTCCCGCACCACGGCGCCCGTCCGGCCGCCCGTGCGGGACGCGCAGGTCGGCGCTCTGCCCGGGATGCCTCCCGTGCTCGACCCGGCCGACGTGTACGCCGCCGACCGCCCGAACCGGCTCTCACCGGCGGTGAAGGACTTCCCCTCCCGGGTCTACGTGCCCAACACCAACTCCGACACCGTCTCCGTGATCGATCCCAAGACGTACGAGGTCGTCGAGACGATCCCGGTGGGCCGGCAGCCCCAGCACGTGGTGCCCTCCTGGGACCTGAAGACGCTCTGGGTCAACAACGACAAGGGCAACTCCCTCACGCCCCTCGACCCCAGGACGGGGAAGGCGGGCAAACCGGTCGACGTCCACGACCCCTACAACCTGTACTTCACGCCGAACGGCAAGTACGCCATCGTGATGGCCTCCCTCGACCGCGAGCTGGTCTTCCGCGACGCCCACACCATGAAGAAGGTGAAGGCCGTCCCGGTCGCCTGTGGCGGCGTCAACCACGCCGACTTCTCCCTCGACGGCCGGTACTTCATCGTCTCCTGCGAGTTCAGCGGCGACCTGCTCAAGGTCGACACCGAGCGGATGAAGGTGATCGACCGGCAGAAACTGCCGCTGGCCGGCGCGATGCCGCAGGACGTCAAGGTCTCGCCCGACGGCAAGCGGTTCTACGTGGCGGACATGATGGCGAACGGCGTGTGGACCCTCGACGGCGACACCTTCGGCAAGCCCGGCTTCCTGCCCACCGGCAAGGGCGCCCACGGGCTGTACGTCAGCCGCGACTCCCGCGAGATGTACATCTCCAACCGGGGGGAGGGCACCATCTCCGTCTTCGACTTCCCCGCCAACAGGCTGACCAAGAAGTGGCGCCTGCCCGGCGGCGGCAGCCCCGACATGGGCGGGGTCTCCGCGGACGGCAAGGTCCTGTGGCTGTCCGGACGTTACGACTCCGAGGTGTACGCCATCGACACCCGCACCGGCACCGAACTGGCCCGCATCCCGGTCGGCGGCGGCCCGCACGGTCTGGCCGTCTACCCCCAGCCGGGCCGCTACTCGCTCGGCCACACGGGCATCTTCCGCTGAGCGGCGGCCCTTGAGTCTCCACCCCCTGGAAGGTCCACACTCGCCGGTGTGAGCGCAGACGGCACCCCCCTCTTCACCATCGGCGAGCTGGCCCGGGCCACCGGCCTCACCGTGCGGACCATCCGCTACTGGTCCGACGAGGGCGCCCTGCCCCCGGTGGCCCGGTCGGCCGGCGGCTACCGGCTGTACGACGCCGGGTCCGTCGCCCGCCTGGAACTGGTCCGCACCCTGCGTGAGCTGGGCCTCGGCCTCGGCCATGTACGCCGGGTGCTGGCCGGGGAGACGACGGTCGCCAAGGTGGCGGCCGCGCACGTGGCCGCCCTCGACGCGCAGATCCGGTCCCTGAAGGTGACCCGGGCGGTGCTGTCCACCGTGGCGCGGCGCGGATCGAGCGCGGAGGAGATGACCCTGATGAACAGACTGGCACGGATGTCGGCCGCCGAGCGCAGGCGGATCATGGAGGAGTTCGTGGAGGAGATGCTCGACGGACTCGACACCTTCGACCCGGAGATCCGGGAGCGGATGTGGCGCTCGGCCGTGGACCTGCCGGACGACCCGACGCCCGAGCAGGTCGACGCGTGGATGGAGCTGGCCGAGATGGTGCGGGACCCGCAGTTCCGGGCGGTGATGCGCAGGGCGACCGAGCTCAACGCGGCCGAGCGCGGGCCCGACGTGCCCGCCGGAGCCTCGCTCTGGTTCGTCAAGCGCCTCATCGAGCTGGCAGGCGAGGCGCGGGAGCGGGGGATCGCCCCCGAGGCCCCCGAGGCGGACGCGGTCCTGCGGGAACTGCTCGGCGACGCCGACCGGACCGCCGTACGGGAACGACTGTGGGCGACCTTCAACGGCCGGCTCGCCCGCTACCGGGAGCTGCTGTCCCGGGTGCACGGGCAACCCCTGCCGGCGCACCGGGAGGAGTTCGCGTGGGTGGCCGCCGCACTGGACGCGGACGGGGCCGGTTAATCTGACCAGCGGCAGTGAGCCGGCAAGACCAGAGAAGCACGACAAAAGGGGCGGATCGGTGGCGGACATCGAGGAAGCACGCAAGCAGTTCCAGCGGATCGATGCGGACGGGGACGGTTTCATCACCGCCGCCGAGTTCAAGTCCGCCCTGGCCCAGGGGGGCGACTGGAACGTCACCGACACGGTGGCCGAGGCCGTCATCAGGACCCGTGACCTCAACGGCGACAAGGTCCTGTCCTTCGACGAGTTCTGGGCCTACCTGAACAAGTGACGCACGCCGAAGGGGGGCGCCCGGCCCGGCGCCCCCCTCGTACTCCGGGTCCGAGGCGCTCACCCGGTTGCCGCACCCCGCGGAATAGCCCCCGTGGTCCCGAGGTTGACGCCCCACGGCAAACGTATGCGCATGCATTGATCCGGAAGGGCCTGTCATGAAGATCGGCATCATCGGCGCGGGCAACATCGGCGGCAACCTCACCCGGCGGCTCACCGCCCTCGGCCACGACGTCTCCGTCGCCAACTCGCGCGGTCCGCACACGCTCACCGAACTGGCCGAGGAGACGGGCGCGAGGCCCGTACCCGTCGAGGAGGCGGCCCGCGGCGCGGAGGTCGTGGTCGTCACGGTCCCCCTGAAGGCGGTCCCGGGCCTGCCGAAGGGCCTGCTGGACGGGGCGGCCGAGGGCGTGGCCGTGATCGACACCGGCAACTACTACCCCCGGCAGCGGGACGGCCGTATCGCGGCGATCGAGGACGACGGCCTCACCGAGAGCCGCTGGACCGAACGCCAGATCGAACACCCCGTGATCAAGGCCTTCAACGGCACCTACGCCCAGGACATCCTCGAACGCCCGCGCCCGGCCGGCGCCCCCGACCGCATCGCCCTGCCGGTGGCCGGCGACGACGCGGCGGCCAAGGCGAAGGTCCGCGCGCTGATCGACGAACTCGGCTTCGACACGGTCGACGCGGGCGGCATCGACACCTCCTGGCGCCAGCAGCCCGGCACCCCGGTGTACGGCCTGCGGGCGGGCGTGGACGCCGTGCGAAAAGCCCTGACGGAGGCCTCCGAGGAGCGCCCGGCGGACTTCCGGGGCCAGGACTCCCAGGATTCCTAGGACCCCGCCGAGCCGGCCCGTGGGCTACTGGCCCACCACCCGGGCCACGAACGCGTCCAGTACCCCGGCGCCCACCTCCACCGGACGGGTCCGGCCCCGCCAGTCCACGATCGTGTGGGAGCGGGCCGCCGTCCGCAGGGACACCACCCGGGCCCGGGTGCCTTGGCCGGCCCGGACGTCCAGCGCGGCGAGGGCGGCCCGGGCCCAGTCCCTGGTGGCGGCCAGCCAGGGGGCGGCCGGGGTGCGCAGGGAGACAGGGACCGTGTCCGGGACCGAGGCGAGCACGGTGAGCCGCTCGCGCAGGGCCCGCTCCGCCTTCCCGCCGCCCCGCCAGTACGCCGCCGTCAGCGCCGCCAGCCGCGGTGCCTGCCCGGAGTCCAGCCGGGAGGCCCGGTTGACGTCGGCGAAGGCGCGCAGCGCCGTGAGCGCCCGCGCGTCTCCGTCGGCCAGCACGGCCAGGCCCGCGTCGAGCGCGTCGGCGGGCCGGTACGCCGTGGGGTTCCAGGTGTACGCGGCCATCGAGAACAGCGCCGGGTCGGAGGCGGCGGCCTGGGGCATCGGATTGGCCAGCACGCCCGCCACCGCTCCGGGCAGCCCGGCGTCACGACCGGTGTACGGGCCGAGCAGCAGGTGCTGCGCGGTGTAGTCGTTGACCGGGTAGTTGTCCCACACCAGCACCGCGTGCCCGTAGCGCTGCCCGGCCTCGCGGGCCTGGTCGGCGCGGATGGCCGGCGAGACGATCAGCGGCCCGGTCCACATCACGGACACGCCCCGGTCCAGCCGCCCCGCCAACGCCGACTTGTACGGACTCGCGGCCACCCCGTCGTACTCGGTGGGCACCGTGAGCAGCGGGGCGGCGCCCGGACGGGCGGCGAGGAACTCGCGCCGAACCCGGTTCAGCAGGTCCGCCTGCGCCCGCCCGACCGCGGCCCGCCCGCTGCCGTACACGGTCGCGTCGCGCGCGCAGTTCCAGCGGTCGATGTCGATGTCGTCCAGCGGTACGGCGAAGGCACGCACCCCCGCGTCGTCCCACAGCTGCCGGAACTTGCCGGCCAGCGCGGCGGCGTCCGCGGCGGAGGAGTAGCAGACCGACTGGCCGGGGGAGAGGGCGTACACGAACGAGACGTGGTCGGCCTCCGCCCGCCGGACCAGGGTGCGCAGCTCCGCCAGCCGCGCCTCGGGGTAGCGCTCGCGCCAGCGGGCGCGCAGGTAGGCATCGTCCTTGGGGCCGTAGACGTAGGTGTCGAGCTTGAAGCGGGCGGCGAAGTCCAGCTGCTCCAGGCGCTCCCGCGGTGACCACGGCCTGCCGTAGAAGCCCTCGACGATCCCGCGGGCCGCGGTGGCGGGCCAGTCGCGCACGCGGAGGGCGGGCAGCTCGGTCCGGGCGGCCGTCGAACCGACCGGGCGGACCAGCTGGGCGAAGGTCTGGGCGGCGTGGAAGGCACCGGCCGCGTCCGTCCCGGCGAGGACGGCCCGGGGCCGGCCGCGGTCGCCGCCGACGGCGAGGACGTATCCGCCGGCGGTCAGACCGCCCGGCCCGTCGGCTCCCAGCGCCGAGAGCTCCTTCGGCGTACCGCCCGTCGTCACCGTGACCAGCAGCTCCCCGGACCTCGGCGCGTCCCCGAGACGGACCTCCCGGGCGCCGCCCGCGCGCAGCGCCCGGGTGACGGCGTCCAGCGTGGCGGTGTCGGTGCCCGCGTCGGAGCGCACCGCCACGCTGCGGCCGATCCGCACCGAACCGGTGTCACGGCGCACGCTCCGCGGCGCGGGCCACAGGGCGGGCAGGCCCGCCGGGGCGCCGCCCGCGCGCGTCACGGCCGTGCCGCCGCCCGCCGAAGGGGCCGGAGCCGCCGCCGAGGTGCCGCCCGTCCCCTCCGGACCGCCGCAGGCGCGGGCGGACACCACGATCACCAGACCGAGCACGAAACCCAGCAGCAGGTGCGGCGGGACGCGGAACTGTCGCACCCGGGCCCCCTCCACCGTCTGTCTGCGCATTGCCATTGACAGTGAACTACCACTCGGGGCACAGATTATGACGGAACGACAGTTTCCGTTCGAGGGGTTTCGTGATTGTCGGGGCGAGATCGTACGCGTCCGTGTGACGTTGTGACGGAAACATCGGCGAACTCGTCGGCAAGAGGGCATTGTGCGCCAGATGGCGTAGACACTGCCCCCGGCAGGTTCTATCCAGTTATGCGCGGGGCGCACGCGAGCCCTGCTCCGGCACGGGAGGTCGTAGATGCTGGTTCCGGACGATCCGCTCACCCACTGGATCGTGCTCCTCGACATCGAGGACTTCAGTCTGCGCCCGGAGACCACGCAGGCGACGCTGCACCAGAGCATGCACCAGGTCGTCGCGTTCGCGCTGCGACGCGCCGGCCTGGACCTGGAGGCGTGCCCCTGGCAGGACCGCGGGGACGGCATGCTGCTGCTGGTCCCCATCGGCACCAGCCCCACCCGGCTGCTGCGTGAGCTGGTGCGTGGCCTGGAGGACGCCCTGGTGGCGCACAGCGGCCAGTACAACCACGACCACCGGATGCGGCTCAGGGTCGGGCTCAACCAGGGCCTGGTGATCCAGCAGGGGCAGCTGTGGACCGGCAACGCCATCAACGACCTGGCCCGGCTGGTGGACGCCGGCCCCGTCAAGCAGGTGCTCGCCCGGGCCGGCCGGGCCCACCTGGTGGTGGTCGTCTCGGAGGACGTCCACCAGAAGGTGGTGCAGGGCGGCTACCCGGGCATCGACCCGGCGGCCTACCTGCCCGCCGACTTCGTCACCAAGCACGGCGAGCCGCGCCGGGGCTGGGTCACCGTACCCGGCTACCCGGCGCCGCCCGGACTTCCCGCGGACTCGGGGGAGCCGCCACGTGAGAGCAGACCCGGGGACACCCCCGGCACGGGCGGCCACGCGGGAGCGGCAGGCGGCGGGACCGAACCGGGGAGCCCGGTCCCGCCGCCGGCGCCGTACGTCAACGGCGTGTCGAACAGCCAGATAGCCGTGGGGGACGGTGCGACGGCCGTCAACGGGCCCTACGTCAACGGTCCCTACGTGCACGGTGACTACGTGAACGGCGACAAGACCGTGTACCACTACGGACACCCGGCCCCGCCGCACCGCACCGGTCCCGCGGACGGCTCATGAGCACACCCTCCGCGCCCCCGCCCACCACCGCACAGCCCACGACCACCGCGCCCACCACCGGCGCGGCGGCTCCGCAGCCGCAGAGCGGGGGCGCGCCCC
>NZ_JBEXLP010000071.1:0-37202 GCF_040610035.1 Streptomyces sp. NPDC004542 | reverse complement strand
CAGGAGACGGAGTTCCTCACCAAGGGCGGATACGCCGCCGAGGCCGAGGCCGCCACCATCGCCGCCGCGCTCAACCTACCCGCCCGCGAACGGCTCGCCCTCGCCCGCTGCCGCCTCAGCGCGGCCGAGTCCGCGCAGGCCGCCGCCGACCACGCGCTGGCCGGCGTACGCGAACTGGCGCGGCTTCAGGGCCGGTTCGCCGAGGCCCGGCAGCGGGCCGCGCGGCTGGAGGAGCGGGCCGCGGCCCATCGCGAGGACCGGGAGCGGATGGAGCGGGCGCGGAAGGCGGAGGCGGTGGCGCCGGCGCTGGAGCTGCGGGACGCGGCCGAGGCCGGGCACCGCCGGGCGGCCGCCGCCGAGGCACGGGCGCGTGCGCTGCTGCCGGAGACCTTCGCGGACGCGGGCGCGGCGGGGCTCGCGGCCGCCGCCCGCCGGACGGCCGAGGAACTGGGCGGTCTGCAGTCCGCGCGCCGGGCCGAGCGCAGACTCGCCGAGGTCGTCGAAGAGCGCGGCCGCCTGGACCGGCAGGACCGGGACGACGAGGACGTCCTGCGCGAGGCCGAGGGCTGGCTCGCCGACTGGGACGCCACCCGCGCGGGCCTGCAGGTCCGGATCGACTCCGCGCAGGAGGCCGCGACCCGCGCCGAACAACTCGCCGTACAGCGCGAACCCGCGCGCCGGCGGCTGGAGGCGGCCCGGCTGCGGGACGAGCTGGGCCGGGACGCGGACGCGGCGCGCCGCACGGCCCTCGCCGCCGGGACGCTGGCCCTCGAAGCACGGGCGCACTGGCTCGACCTCAAGGAACAGCGGCTGAACGGCATCGCCGCCGAACTGGCCGCCGGTCTGATCGACGGAGAGCCCTGCGCCGTCTGCGGCGCCACCGAACACCCGGCGCCGGCACGGAAGTTCGCCGGTCACGTCGACCGTGAGGCGGAGGAGCGGGCGCTGGCCGCCTACCAGCTGGCCGACGCACAGCGCGCCGACGACGAACGGCACCTGGGCCTCGTACGGGAGGCGCTGGCCGCCGCCACCGCCGAGGCGGGCGACACCCCCACCGCCCGGCTGGCCGACCAGGCCGACGAACTGGAGCAGGAGTACACGCGGGCCCGGCGGGCCGCCTCCGCCCTGCACGCGGCGCACGAGGAGCTGCGGCTGGCGGAGCAGGAGCGCGAGCGCCGCCTGACCGACCGGCAGCAGGCCAGGGTACGTGCTGTGGAACACCTCACCCGCCGCGAGGCCCTCGACCGCGAACGGGCCGTGCTGGAAGAGGAACTGGCCAAGGCCCGGGGCGGCGCCGGCAGCGTGGGCGCCCGGGCCGCCCAGCTGGAGCGCCGGGTCGCGCTGCTCACCGACGCCGCCGACACCGCGCGCGCCGCCGAGGACGCCGCCCAGCGCCTCAAGGACGCCGACGCCCGGCTCGCCGACGCCGCCTACCGCGCCGGTTTCGACACCCCGCAGGCCGCGGCCGCCGCGCTGCTCGACGACGCGGCCCACCGGGAACTGCAACACCGCCTGGACGCCCGGCAGTCCGAGGAGGCCGCCGTGCGCGCCGTGCTGGCGGAGCCCGACACGGTGGCCGCCGCCCAGCAGCCGCCCGCCGATCCCGCGGCGGCTCAGGAGGCCGCTCAGCGGGCGGCCCGGCGGCTGCGGGAGGCCGCCTCCGCGTGCGACGCCGCCGCCCGCTGCTGCGCCGAACTGGACCGGCTCTCCGCACGCGCGGCCGACGGCGTACGCCGCCTGGCGCCGCTGCGCGAGGAGTACGAGCGCGTGGCCCGCCTGGCCGCCCTCACCGCGGGGACCTCCGCCGACAACGAACGCCGGATGCGCCTGGAGTCGTACGTGCTCGCGGCCCGTCTGGAACAGGTCGCCGTCGCCGCCACCGTACGCCTGCAGCGGATGTCCTCGGGCCGCTACACGCTCGTCCACTCCGCCGACCGCAGCGGGCGCGGGCGCAGCGGGCTCGGCCTGCACGTCGTCGACGCCTGGACCGGTCGCGAGCGGGACACGGCGACGCTGTCCGGCGGCGAGACGTTCTTCGCCTCCCTCGCGCTCGCCCTCGGCCTCGCGGACGTCGTCACCGACGAGGCCGGCGGGGTGCGGCTGGACACGCTCTTCATCGACGAGGGCTTCGGCAGCCTCGACGACCAGACCCTCGACGAGGTCCTCGACGTCCTCGACTCGCTCCGGGAGCGGGACCGCAGCGTCGGCATCGTCAGCCACGTCGCCGACCTGCGCCGCCGGATCCACGCGCAGCTGGAGGTCGTCAAGGACCGGACGGGATCGGTGCTGCGGCAGCGGGGCGTGCGCTGAGGTCAGCGGCCGAGCGGACGCCTGGGCAGGGGCGAGGAGTACACGACGCTGGTGGTCACCGATCCCAGCGCGCCGATCCGGCCCGAGATCCCTTCCAGATGGGACATGGACCGCGCGGCGACCTTGATGACGAAGCAGTCGTCGCCCGTGACGTGGTGCGCCTCCAGGATCTCGGGCGTCGCGGCGACCAGGTCGTGGAACGGCTTGTAGTTGGCGTGGGGGTAGCGCAGTCGCACGAACGCCAGGATCGCCAGGCCGAGACGCTCGGGGTCGACGACGGCCGCGTACCCCTTGATGACGCCCGCCTCCTCCAGCCGGCGCACCCGCTCGGTGACCGCGCTCGGCGACATCGAGACGGCGCGGGCCAGCTCCGCGTAACTGGCGCGTCCGTCCCGCTGGAGGACCTCGAGAAGGCGCCAGTCGGTGGCGTCCGGGGAATACACGGTCATCCCGGATGGATAGCAGGGAAAACCCCGGCTGATCAAGGGACGGACCGTGGATCCTCACTTCAGGACGAGGACCGGCGGCCGTAGATTCCCGTCATGACCACCACCTCCGTGAACCCCGTCCTGCGTGTCGCCCCGGTCGCCCCGGCCGCGGCCGCCGCTCACTTCCGCGCCGCCCTCGCCTTCCACGCCGACGTCTCCGACGTGGCCGCCGCGCTCGCCGCCGGCGGCGACCCCGGTTTCGTCGTCCTCGACTCCCGCTCCACCGAGTCCTGGGACCAGGGCCACGTCCCCGGCGCCGTCCACCTGCCCACCGCGCTCGTCCCCGAGCGGGCCGGGCAACTCCTGGACAGGTCGGTGCCGGTGGTGACGTACTGCTGGGGCCCCGGCTGCAACGGCGCCACCCGCGCCGCCCTGGCGCTGGCCGAACTCGGCTACCAGGTCAAAGAGATGCTCGGCGGGTTCGAGTACTGGGTGCGCGAGGGCTTCGAGTTCGAGACCCGGCGGGGACGCGAGCGCCGTGCCGCGGACCCGCTGACCGCACCGGTTGCGGGGAACTGCGGCTGCTAGGTTCTGTGCCCATGGCGCGATACGCGGATCCGGGCGCGGTGGAGTGGGGGGAATCGGGCGGCGGCCCGCTGGTGGCGGTTCCGGAGGCGGTGCTGCCGTTCTGGGCGGGCGCCGACGGCGAGGACCTGGCCACGGACTACGACCGGGCGTGCGAGATCGACGGGTACGTCGGTCTGCTCCCGGTCGGCGACAGCGCGGCCCTGGTCCTCGGCGACGAACCGGCGTCCACCTCCTTCCTCCCCGGCCACGGCACCTTCGTCCGCTGGTGTGCCGCGGACTCCGAGGAGGAACTGCCGGCCGGTGTCCCCGCCGCCCTCGACGCGGCCGTCCGGGAGCACGAGGTCCTGTGGGACGTGCCCGGCCCGGTCCTCCTCCTCGACTCGGCCTGGCCGGGCGCGGGGACGGACCGGGCCGAACACCTGCGGGTCCCGCTGGAGGCCGGCCGGTACTCGGTCCGCGCCGCCTACGCCCGGCCGGGCCCCGAGACCTGGCTGGGGCTGGGGCTGGTGCAGCTGCGGCGGCCGGCGACGTGAGCTGAACGGCGCCCGCGCCGCCGCGGCCGTACGCGGGTCAGAGCCGGGACAGTTCGTCCACCAGGTCGTCGAGACCCAGTGAGCCCTGGGAGAGGGCGGCCATGTGCCAGGCCTTGAGGTCGAAGGCGTCGCCGTGCCGCGCGCGGGCGTTGGCGCGGCCCCGCAGCCAGGCCCGTTCGCCCAGCTTGTAGCCGATCGCCTGGCCGGGGATGGTCAGGTAGCGGGTCAGCTCGCTCTCCACGAAGTCCGCCGGCCGGCTGCTGTGCCGCAGGAAGAACTCCTGGGCCAGCTGGGGCGTCCACCGCTCACCGGGGTGGAACGGCGAGTCCGGCGGGATCTCCAGCCCCAGGTGCATGCCGATGTCCACGACGACCCGCGCGGCCCGCATCATCTGCGCGTCGAGGTAACCCAGCCGCTCCTCGGGACCGGAGAGGTAGCCGAGCTCGTCCATCAGCCGCTCCGCGTACAGCGCCCAGCCCTCCGCGTTGGCGCTGACCATGCCGACGGAGGCCTGGTAGCGGGAGAGGTCCTCGGCCACGTGCGCCCACTGCGCGAGCTGGAGGTGGTGGCCCGGGACGCCCTCGTGGTACCAGGTCGAGACCAGGTCGTAGACCGGGAACCGGGTCTGGCCCATCGTCGGCAGCCAGGTCCGGCCGGGGCGCGTGAAGTCCTGGGACGGGGCCGTGTAGTACGGGGCCGCCGCACTGCCGGGCGGCGCGATGCACGTCTCCACCTTCCGCACCCGTTCGGCGAGGTCGAAGTGGGTGCCGTCCAGTTCCCCGATCGCGCGGTCCATCAGGCCCTGCAGCCAGTCGCGGACCTCGTCGACGCCCTCGACGTGCCGGCCGTGCTCGTCGAGGTGCGCCAGCGCCACCCAGGGCGTCCCGGCGCCGGGCAGGATCTTCTCGGCCTCCTGCCGCATCTCGCCGAGGATGCGGTGGAACTCGGCCCAGCCGTACGCGTACGCCTCGTCCAGGTCGAGGTCGGTGCCGTTGTAGTAGCGCGCCCAGCGGGCGTAGCGCTCGCGGCCCACCGTGTCCGGGGCGCTCTCGACGGCCGGCGCGTACACGTCCCGCATCCAGTCCCGCAGCTCGACCACGGCCGCCGTCGCCGTGCGGGCGGCCTCGTCCAGCTCCGTGCGCAGCGCTTCGGGGCCCGCCGCGGCGAAGTCCTCGTACCAGCCGCGGCCCTTGCCGTCCGTGTCCGACCACTCGGTGAGCTGCTCGACGAACGTGGCCGTGGGCCGCGGCGCCGCGTACAGCCCGCGCTCCAGGCCGAGCGCCAGGGACTCGCGGTACCCCGCCAGCGCGGCCGGCACCGCGCGCAGCCGCTGGGCGATCGCCGCCCAGTCCTCCTCGGTCTGCGCCGGCGTCACGGTGAACACGGTCCGCACCGCATGCACGGGCGTAGCCATGTTGCCGACCCTGCGCAGGCCCTCCCCGGCCTCGTGCACCGCGAGCCCGGCGGTGAGCCGCTCCCGCAGCAGCCGCCCGCAGCGGCGCTCCCGGTCGCTGTCCGCACCCGGCCGGGACTCGGCCTCGTCGAGCCTCGCCAGTGTGGCCCGCGCCAGCTCCGCCAGGGCCTCCTGGCCCGCCGGGGACAGGTCCGGCAGCCTGCTCGAACTCTCCCTGACGCCGAGGTAGGTACCGGTCACCGGGTCGAGGGCGATGAGCTCGTCGACATAGGCGTCGGCGACCTCGCGGGGCAGTGGGCTCTTCGTGTCAGACATGCCGCCCATCCTCGTACGGGCCGGTGCCGGCGTCACCCCGATTCCGCTGTCGGCGTGCCAGGGGGCAGCAGCGGTCCGCAGTCCCACTGCTGGAAGATCAACCGGGTCTCCACCCGCGCCACTTCGCGCCGGGCCGTGAACTCGTCGAGGACCAGCCGCTGCAGGTCCGCCATGTCCGCGACCGCGACGTGCACCAGATAGTCGTCCGGCCCCGTCAGGTGGAACACCGTCCGCGACTCCGGCAGCGCCCGGATCCGCTCCACGAACGGTCCCACCAGCTCCCGCCGGTGCGGCCTGACCTGTACCGACAGCAGTGCCTCGAGTCCGCGCCCGAGCTTCACCGGATCGAGCCGCAGCTGATGGCCGAGGATCACGCCCGAGCGGCGCAGCCTGGTCACCCGGTCCAGACAGGTCGAGGGCGCGACCCCGACCTGCGCGGCGAGATCGCGGTAGGTGGTCCGGGCGTCGTTCTGCAGCAGCCGCAGCAGATGCAGGTCCACCGGATCCAGTACGATGGATTCGGCCATGGCCCGAACGTAGCACGGAGTGTGCCCTCGGGGTGCCGTCCGGTGTTCACCCTTCCGCCCATGGACTCAGCGAGCATCCGTGCACACGACGACGCGCGCCCCGCGTCACGAGCGTTCGCCACCGAAGCCGTGCACGCCGGCCGTGACGACCTCGCCCGGCAGGGGCTGCACGCCCCGCCGATCGACCTGTCCACCACCTACCCGTCCTACGACAGCCGTGCCGAGGCCGCCCGCATCGACGCCTTCGCCACCGACGGCGCCGAGCCCGTCGGCCCCCCGGTCTACGGGCGGCTCGGCAACCCGACCGTGGCCCGGTTCGAGACCGCCCTGGCCCGGCTCGAGGGCACCGAGGCCGCGGTCGCCTTCGCCAGCGGCATGGCCGCGCTCAGTGCCGTCCTGCTCGCCCGCGGCGCCACGGGCCTGCGGCACGTCGTCGCCGTGCGCCCCCTCTACGGCTGCAGCGACCACCTGCTGACCGCCGGCCTGCTCGGCACGGAGGTGACCTGGACCGACCCGGCCGGGATCACCGACGCGCTGCGCCCCGACACCGGGCTGGTGATGGTCGAGTCACCGGCCAACCCCACCCTCGCCGAGCTCGACCTGCGCGCGATCGCCCACGCCTGCGGCAGTGTGCCGCTGCTGGCCGACAACACCTTCGCCACGCCCGTGCTCCAGCGTCCGGCCGAACAGGGTGCCCGGCTGGTGCTGCACAGCGCCACCAAGTACCTCGGCGGACACGGTGACGTGCTGGCGGGCGTGGTGGCCTGCGACGAGGAGTTCGCGCGCCGGCTGCGGCAGGTCCGGTTCGCCACCGGCGGCGTCCTGCACCCGCTGGCCGGCTACCTGCTGCTGAGGGGGCTGTCGACACTGCCCGTGCGGGTGCGGGCCGCGTCCGCGAACGCCGCCGAGCTGGTCCGCCGCCTCACGGCCGATCCGCGGGTGGCCCGGGTCCGCTACCCGCGGCTGGGCGGCGCGATGATCGCGTTCGAGGTGCACGGCGACCCGCACGAGGTCATCGCCCGGGTACGGCTGATCACGCCCGCCGTGAGCCTGGGCAGCGTCGACACCCTCATCCAGCACCCGGCGTCCATCAGCCACCGCATCGTCGACGCCGGGGACCGGCGGGGCGCGGGTGTCGGCGACCGGCTGCTGCGGCTGTCGGTGGGCCTGGAGGACGTCGAGGACCTGTGGGCGGACCTGGACCGGGCCCTGGGAGAACGGACGGGCGACCGGGCTCCCGCGGGGCACCGGCAGGCGGTGGGCTGAACCGCGCGCCGCCGCACGGCCCGGCGGTACGGGCCGTGCGGCACACCGGGCGGCCGGGCGTCAGCTCCGGCCGGTGAGCCCGCTGGACGGCCGCGGTGCGGCCTCGGCCTCGTCCTCGTACGGCAGGCGTGAGACGACCGGGGTGGCGTCCAGCCTGGCGGTGATGACGAGCGTGCCCTCCTCGATCTGGTAGTCGAGCGGGAGGCCCAGTGCGCGCATCGCGGCCACCATGCCGGTGTTGGAGGCCTGCGTCACCGCGTACACACTCGCGCAGCCCGCCTCGACCGCCATCGCCACCAGCCGCCCCAGCAGTTCACCGCCGATGCCGCGCCGCTGCCACTCGTCCTCGACGAGCAGCGCGACCTCGGTCTCGTCGCCGTCCCACAGCAGGTGGCCGAGGCCGACCACACGGCCGGACGCGGTCTGCACGGCCAGGGTCCGCCCGAAGCGGGGACTGAGCAGGTGGTTGAGATAGCGGTCGGCGTCACCGACCGGACCGTGGTACCGCATGCCGAGGGTCCGGGCCGAGCAGCGCTCGTGCATCGCCTTCGCCGCCTTCAGGTCGCGGGTGTCGGCCCGGCGCACGGTGATGGCGTTGCCCTCGGGCAGCGTCAGCACGTCCTCGCCGCGCGGGATCCGCGGACCGAGCCGGGCGTCCAGCTCCACCAGCGCCCGTGCCCGCGCGAACTCCGTCGGGGTGAACGGCAGGTACGGCCGCTCCACGGTGATCACTCCGCCTTCCGGCGCCCGCAACCGCATCACGGTCTCCTCGAGCACCCCCTCGACCGGTGCGGCCTGCGGGCCGCGCGCTGCGCCGACCGGGGTGGCGGGCAGCGAGCGGATGGTGCACCGACCCAGCAACTGCCTGAGCGCCAGCGGCAGTTCCGCCGCGTCCAGCGCGGTGCGGGCCGCGAGGCCGAGTACCCGGGTCGGCGCGTCCACCAGGTCGTGCGCGTCCGCCCGCTCGATCCAGGTGCTCATGCCCCCGGCCAGCGCGACCGCCCGGCCGAGCTCCGCCGCCACGAGCTCGCCGGGGGCCCGCAGCAGGAACTCGTCCACCGTGCCCTCGGCCAGCGGATGGGTCTGCAGGCTCAGGATGTCGACCCGCTGTCCGGCCAGCGCGGTGCACAGCCGGGCCAGCGACCCCGGTTCGTCCTTCACCGTCGTCCGCATCCGCCACAGCGTGCTCGCCCCGGGCGAGGCCGCGGGCTCGGCGGACGGCCCGGCCTGCCGCACCTGTGCGGACGGCCGGGCACCGGTATCACCGGCCGGCGGTGCGTGCCCGTGGTGCCGTGCCCACCAGGTGTGGAACCCCGCGGTCGCGGCCAGCGCGACCGCCGAGATCACCAGCAGCGCCGGGCCGTCCGGTCCGTGCCCGACCAGGTTGGCCGCCACGTCCGCCACCGCCACGGCCGTGAACAGGGCGGCGAGTTCGACGAGGTCCCGCCGCCAGTGGTGCACCGGACGTCCGTCCTTCGCACGCGTCACATCGGACATGTCTCGAGTCATGCGGCCACTGTGAAGGAACGGTGTTGCCTGATCACGAACGCATTGTGACCGATGGGTAAAGCATGCTCCGTCCGTTTTGTTGGTCTTTATACCACTTCGGATCGGCGTGTCGTCCCCCGGTGTGCCGCGCACCGGGGGATGACTCCGGTGCGCGGCACAGGACCAGAGCGTACGGGAGTTACTGGCCGACCCGGCCCGGCCGCAGCATCTGGGTGAAGAGCACGGTGCCGTCCTGCTCGCGCAGCCGGACCGTCAACTCCCCGCTGTCACCGTCGATGTCGACCTCTCCGAAGAACTGGTAGCCCTCGGCCGGCGACACGTTCGACGCGGTCGGCGCCTTGACGAACACCCGGTCGGGACCGAACGTGCCGTCGAGCGCGCCGGCCGGGAAGGCGCCGGCGTTGAGCGGGCCGGAGACGAACTCCCAGAACGGTTCGAAGTCCTTGAACGCGGCCCGCGACGGGTCGTAGTGCTGGGCCGAGGTGTGGTGGACGTCGGCGGTCAGCCACAGCGTGCCGGTGATCCGCCGGTGCTTGACGAACCGCAGCAGCTCGGCGATCTGCAGCTCGCGGCCGAGCGGCGCCCCCGGGTCGCCCTGCGCGACGGCCTCGAAGTTCGCCCTGCCCTCGACCCCGTCGGGCACGACCAGGCCGAGCGGCATGTCCGCCGCGATGACCTTCCACACCGCGCGCGACCGGCCGAGTTCGCGCTTGAGCCACTCCAGCTGCTCACGGCCGAGGATGCCCTGCGGGTTCGAGGTCTGGTCGTCGGGCGAGTTGGCGTCGCGGTACGTGCGCATGTCGAGCACGAACACGTCCAGCAGCGGACCGTGGTGGTGGACGCGGTAGATCCGGCCGTCCGGGCGCCCGCTGACCGTGGAGATGGGGAAGTACTCGGAGAAGGCCTGCCGCGAGCGCAGCGCCAGGTCGTCGAGCTCCGTGCCGGCCGGGTAGGGGGTGCCGGTGCCGATGACCTCGCCCGGGTACCAGTTATTGCGGACCTCGTGGTCGTCCCACTGGATGACATTGGGCACCTGCGCGTTGAACCGGCGCAGCGCCGCGTCCAGCAGGTTGTAGCGGAAGTTGCCCCGGAAGTCGGCCAGCGTGACGGCGACGTGCGACTTCTCCTCGGTCGTCACATTGCGGTACGCGCTGCCGTCGGGCAGGGCCTGGGCCGACGGGATCACGCCGTCGGCGTAGATGTTGTCGCCGCTGCACAGGAAGAAGTCCGGGTCCAGCTTCGCCATGGCGTCGAAGATCCGGTAGCCGCCGATCGACTCGTTGATGCCCCAGCCCTGTCCGGCCAGGTCCCCGGACCAGACGAAGCGCACGCCCTGGCGCCGCCGGGCGGGGGCGGTGCGGAAGGTGCCGGTGACCGGCGCGCCGGTGCGCCGCGGGTCGTCCGGGTCGGCGAGCAGCACGCGGTAGTGGATCTGCTCGCCGGACGGCAGCCCGCGCAGCCGGGTGGTGCCGGTGAAGTCGCTGCCGGCGCCGAGCAGCGGGCCGTGCCATCGGCGGGGGTCGCGGAAGGACTCGGTGGCCGACGTCTCGACGATCATGCGGGCCGGCCGGTCCGAGCGCACCCACACCAGCCCGGAGTCGGAGGTGACGTCGCCCGCCTGCACGCCCCAGTCCGCCTCGGGCCGCCCGGACCGGGCGAAGGCCGGTGCGGCGCCGACGGCGGTGGGCAGGGTCAGGGCCGCCGACGCGGCGAGGGAGCCGCGCAGGACGCTGCGGCGGCCGGGGAAGGGGCGGTGGGACATGGAGGGGCCTCCAGAGAGGGGATCCGGCCAGTGTGCACAGCCACACCTACTGGTGCGCCGCGGCGTGCGCGGAAACCGCGAGTGAACAACCGGCCGCGAGCGGCGGAGAAAGGGCGCCCGTCTCCACCACCCGTCCGCGCGTGCTGTCGTGACCCCGTTTCCGCGGCCGTCAGCCGGCGAGGGCCTCGGCCATCAGCCGCACGCCCTCGCGGATCCGCGCCGGGGACAGATGGGCGTACCCGAGGACCAGGCGCACCCCGCGGCCGGCGGCGGGCGCGTGCGTGCGGGCGCTCAGCGGGCGCACCGCGACACCGGCCGCGGCGAGCCGCCCGGTGCACAGCTCCTCGGGCCCGTACCGTCCGGGCAGTTCGGCGATGGCGTGCAGGCCCGCGGCGATCCCAGAGACCCGTGCGTCCGGGACGTGCTCCGCCAGCGCGGCGACCAGGGCGTCGCGCCGCTCGCGGTAGGCGCGCTGGCAGCGGCGCAGCTGGCGGTCGTAGTCACCGCGTTCCAGGAACCGGGCGAACAGCGCCTGGTCGAGGACGGGGTGGCCCAGGTCCATGGTCCGTTTGCGTTCCACCAGGTCGCCCGCCAGCCACGGGGGCACCAGCAGCCAGCCCAGCCGCAGTCCGGGAGCGAGGGACTTGCTGGCCGATCCGGTGTAGGCCACCCGGTCGGGGTCGAGTCCCTGGAGGGCGCCCACGGGAGCCCGGTCGTAACGGAAGTCGCCGTCGTAGTCGTCCTCCAGGACGACACCGTCCACGGACCGCGCCCAGTCGAGCAGTTCGGCCCGGCGCCGGGCGGAGTAGGCGATTCCGGTGGGGAACTGGTGGGCGGGCGTGGTCGTCACGGCCCGTACGCCCGAGGCGCCCAGCGGACCGACCGCGAGACCCTCGGCGTCCAGGGGCAGCGGCACGGTGTCCAGGCCGGCCGAGGCGTACAGGGCGTCGTGCTGCGGGCTGCCGGGGTCCTCCACGCCGACCGAGCGCATCCCGCGCGCGTGGAGCGTGGCACCGAGCAGGGCGGTGGCCTGGGCGACGCCGGAGACCACCACGATCCGCTCCGGGTGGGCGACCACGCCGCGGCGGCGGGCCAACAGCTCGGCGAGAGCCGTGCGCAGCCGGGGCAGCCCGCGCGGGTCGGGGTAGCCGAGGTCGCGGTGCGGCAGCTCGGCCAGGACGGCGCGCTGCGCGGCGGCCCAGGCGGCACGCGGGAACAACGACAGATCCGGCGTCCCGGGGACGAAGTCCACCCGCCCGTCCGGGAAGCGCGGCGCCAGGTCACGCGCGCGGGGCGCGGCGGCCCGCACGGCCTCGCCCACCCAGGTCCCGGCGCCCCTGCCGCTGCGCAGGTAACCCTCGGCGGCCAGCTGCTCGTACGCCTCCGTCACCAGCCCCCGCGACACCCCGAGGTCGGCCGCGAGGTCCCGGCTCGACGGCAGCCGCGTGCCCGCCGCCAGGCGGCCCGAGCGGATCGCCTCGCGCAGCGCAGCCTGGAGCGAGCGGCCACGCGCGCGTGCCGGTGCCGAGGCGGCCGGCAGCAGCAGCTCCCACGCGGCGGAGCCGACGAGCCCGCGCGGATTGGTCCCCGATGGCGTCATGGAACTGGACCTTAAACCGGACCGCGGGGTCTCCTAGCGTCGCCGTCATGAACGCCACCAGCACCCGCGGCGCCCTGCTCGCCGCGCTCGCCTGCGTCCTCGTCGGCTGCTCCTTCACCGCCAACAGCGTCCTCGGCGACTATCCCTGTGCGGGCGGCCAGTTCCTCCGCTACGCCCTGGCCTGCGTGCTGCTCCTCCCGCTCGCCGGCCGGACCGGACGCGCCCCGCTGCGCGCGCTCGCGCCCCGCCGGTGGGCCCGCCTCGCGCTCCTGTCGGCGGTCGGCATGGTCGGGTTCAACCTCGCCGTCATCGCCGCCGAACGCACCGCGGAACCGGCAGTTCCGGGGGTCTTCGTGGGCTGCGCGCCCGTGGTGGTGGCGGTCCTCGTGCCGGTCCTCGACGGGCGCCGTCCCCGGCGAGCCGTGCTGCACGGCGCGTTGCTCGTCGCCGGCGGCGCGTTCACGGTCCAGGGGTGGGGGCGTACCGACGGCGCCGGGATCGCGTTCTCCGTCTGCGCCCTGGCCGGCGAGGTGGGTTTCGCCGTGCTCGCCGTGCCCGTCCTGCGGCCGCTCGGACCGCGGCTGCTGTCCGCCACGGTGTGCGGCGTGGCGGCCGTCGAGTCGGCCGTGGCCGGGCTCGTCCTCGACGGCGGCGGCTGGCTGCGCCGCCCCGACGGCACGGAGGCCGCCGCGCTGCTGTGGCAGGCGGCGGTCGTCACGGTCGTGGGCTTCGTGTGCTGGTACATGGGCATGCAACGGATCGGCGCGGAGCGGGCCACGCTGTTCTCCGGGCTCATCCCGGTGGCCGCGGCCTGCACCGCGCCGCTCGTCGGCGCGGGCTCCTACGGGTTCGCCCAGGCCGCGGGCAGCGCCCTCGTGGGCGCCGGGGTCGCCCTGGGCTCCGGGGTGTTCGCCCGGTCCCCGCGCCGGTCAGCGGCTGCCGTCCAGGATGACGCGCGCGACCAGCGCCGGGTCGTCGTTCATCGGGACATGGCCGCAGCCGGGCAGCCGCACCAGCCGCGCCCGGGGGATGATGCCCTTGGCCCGGACGCCCTGGCGGGGCACCAGCAGCCGGTCGCTGGAGCCCCAGGCCACGGTGACGGGAAGGCCGGGGAGGTCGTCGGTGAACCGGACCGCTGTTCCGGCCCGCAGGGTGTCGTCGAACCCGGTGGCGTTCGCCAGCGCCAGCGTCTCGGCGACCACGGCGTCGGGTGAACGGCGGGCGGGACGGGCGTAGATCGTGCTGGTCAGCGCCGCCCGGCCGACCGCCGTGCGGGCCGCCCGCTCGACCAGCGGCAGCGGGAGCCGCCGGGAGATCCGACGCATCGCCGCCAGGACGCCGAAGGCCCAGCGCCGCTCGGCCGCGGACCAGAAACCGGCGGGGGACAGGGCCGTGACGGACCGTACGGCCTTCTCGCGGCCGAGTTCCAGGGCGATCAGGCCGCCGAGGGAGTTGCCCGCGACATGCGGACGCTCCAGTTCCAGCGCCTCGCAGAACGCGCGGAACACGGCGGTCGTCGTGGGCAGGTCGTACGCCAGGCCCTCCGGCAGGCCGGGGGACGCGCCGAATCCGGGCAGATCCACCGCGATCACCTCGCGCTCGGTCGCGAGAATGTCGACCACCGGGTCCCAGGCCTGCCGGTGGTGGCCGATGCCGTGCAGCAGGAGCAGCGGCTCGCCGTCGCCCACGCGCGTGTAGGAGACGGTCACGGTCCGCGGGCCGTGCGGTGAGGGGACCGGGAAGGAGACGGTGGCGGACATGGTGCTGCTCCTCGTCTGGACTCGCTGGACGCCGTGGGTAGACAGCTTGTCAGCAATCGCTACCGACGGGTAGCCCCCAAGCGCGGGATCCGGCGGCCGCAGTCCGGCGCAGCGCGCCGCGCGGCGGGCACCTCGGCGTTCCCCGTGCCGGTCGGGATTGGTCTTGACCAAGGGTGGGGGCCGTCTTATGGTCGCAGACAAGTGCAACAACCTTTAATAAACAAGGGCGCTAAAACGCCGCGGGCCACGGCGATTGCGGAGGACAGGGTGGGGACCACGCAGCTGGAACCGGTGCCGGAACCGAAGTACTGGCACCTCAAGACCGTGCTCAGCGAGGCACTGGACTCCGAGTTCACCGTGGGCGAGATCCTGCCGAACGAGCGCGACCTCGCCGCCCGGTTCGGCGTCGCCCGGGCCACGCTCCGCCAGGCCCTCGAACAGCTCGAGCTGGAAGGCAGGCTCCAGCGCCGCCGCGGCGTCGGCACGACCGTGGCACCGCCGCGCGTGGGCGTGGCCGTGGGCACCGAGCAGGAGGCCTGGCCGGGCGCACCCGGCGACGCCTGGCAGCCCGTCGACTGCGCGGAGGCCGAGCCGCCCGCCGCCGTCGTCGACGCCCTGCGGACCGGCCCCGGCGAGGCCGTGCACATCGTGCGCCGCTCCCGTGTGTCGCACGGCCAGCCGGTCGCCGCCGAACTGCTCTACGTCCCGGCGTCCTCGGTCCCCGGCCTGTCCGGGATCGACGCGCCCTCCGGAGCCGCACGCGCGCGTGCCGTACTGCGCGAACTCCAGCACCTGGAGCTGGACGGCCAGGACCGCGCCGTGGAACTCGGCTCGGCCCGCGCGGAGGACGCCAGGGAACTGGACCGGCTCCCCGGCGCCCCGGTCCTCGTCGTCACCACCCGCTTCGTCGCCCGGGGCCGTACCGCGGCGCTCTCCGTCGCCACCTACCGCGCGGACACCTGCCGGCTGACCTTCGCCGACTCCGGCGGGCTGGAGATGGACCACGGCCCCGAGCGCCAGGCCTCCTAGACCCGTCTCCCGGGCGGGCGAGCGCCGGGCCCGGCAGCGGACCGCGCACCACCGCACCCGTCGGGCCCCGGAACCCCTCCGGGGCGCGGCGCGCACCGCCACGAAGGCCCGTCAGCGCCGGGCCGTGACGGTGCCCTCCACCGCGAACAGCTGCTCCTCGACGTGGTCGAGGGCGAGCCGCAGGGCACCCGTCGCCACCGCCGCCTCCCCGAGCAGGGACAGCGTCACCCCCGGCGGTCGCAGGCAGTAGCGCGCGAGTTCACGGCGCAGCGGTTCCAGTACGCCGTCCAGCCCGGCCGCCCAGCCGCCGATCACCACCAGTTCGGGATCGAGCGCGAGGACGAGCGCCGCCACGTCGTGCACGAGCCGCTGGATGAACCGGTCGACGGCGGCCCGCGCCCGCCGGTCGCCCTCTCGCGCCAGTGCGAACACCTCGGCGACCGCCTGCTCGTCCAGCGGGTGCAGCGGCTCGTGCGTGGTGGACAGCAGCGTCTCCGGCGTCGCCTCCCGGCCCAGCAGATGCAGTGCGCCGATCTCCCCGGCGGCCCCGCCGTAGCCCCGGTGCAGCCGTCCCCCGATCAGGGAGCCGGCGCCCGGGCTCAGCCCCGCCAGCACGTACACGACGTCGTCCGACTCGGTCGCGGCACCCTTCCAGTGCTCGGCGACGGCGGCGGCGTTGGCGTCGTTCTCCACCAGGACCGGGCACCTGAAGGAGCGGCTGAGCCGTGCGCCCAGGCGCAGGCCCGTCCACTGGGGCAGCGCGGTGCCCAGCCGTATCCGGCCGTCGGCCTCCACGATCCCCGGCGTGCCCACCCCCACCGCGCGCAGCGAGCCGCGGGCGACTCCGGCCCGCCGCAGCAGCTCGGCCACCGCGGTCCGCAGCCGCTCCAGGCGCTCGTCCGCGTCCGCCGTCTCCGGGACGTCCTTGGCCTGGGAGCCCAGGATCCGCCCGTCGAGGTCGGCCAGGAGCGCGGCGACGCGGTGCGCCCCGATCTCCAGGCCCAGCAGGTGCCCGGCCTCGGCGCGGAACCGGAACCGCCGCGCGGGCCGCCCCTGCCGTCGGGCGGCGCCCTCCTCGGCCGCCTTCTCGACGACGAGACCGGCCTCGATGAGCCCGTCGACGACGCCCTCGACGGTGGGGCGGGACAGCCCCGTCACCCGGGTGATCTCGGTGAGCGTCGCGCAGTCCGTGGCACGCAGCGCGTGCAGCACCACCGCGGAATTGATCCTTCGCAGCAGCGAGGGATCCCCGCCGGTCAGCCGCCCCACCGTCCGTCCTCCCCGCTCGTGCGCCGTGTGGGCCGGATGCTACTCGGCGGCCCCGGCCCCGGCGAGTGCCGGTCGCCCGGGTGCCGGGCGGGCCCGGCGGATCAGCCCGGAGCGACGAAACCCGACTCGTAGGCGGCGATCACCGCCTGGGTGCGGTCCCGCGCCCGCGTATCCCGCGCAGGCCGCTGCCCCCGCCGGTGTCGGGGAGGCCGGTGGTGAGCGGATTGCGGACCTCCAGGCCGAGGGTGCCGTCGGCGACCCGCACGCGCACCCGGACGGGCACGGAACCCGCGTGCCGGAGCACGTTCGTCAGCGCCTCCTGGAGGATGCGGTAGCCCTCGCGCGAGACCGGGCCGGGAACCGTCTCCAGCGGGCCCGAGAAGTCCGCGTCGACCGTCGCTCCCGAGGCGCGGGCGGACTCCAGCAGACGATCCGCGTCCGTCAGGGTCGGGCGGCCGCTCACGGGCCGCCGCGACTCCCGCAGGATGCCGAGCACGCGTTCCAGATCCTCCAGCGCGGCCCGGCCGGTCTCCTCGATGGCGTCCAGCGCCCGCTCGGTGAACGCCGGGTCGCCGGCCGCGCGCGCGGCGCCCGCCTGCACCACGGCGACGGTCAGCCGGTCTTGCCGACTTCCTGCCCGACCGGGCGGGGCAGGTGGTCCTGCACGGCGACCGGGACGGCAGCCTCGGACCGTGGACGGGGCTCGCGGTGACCGCGCTGTGGACGGCGGCCGCGCTCCTCGCCGGAGCATGGTGCGTCGACCGGCGTGACGCCTGACACCGGGCCAATTGTCAGTGGGGCCCGCTTTACTGGAACGCATGGACATCGCGCACCACCTCGGCGCCATCGACCTGCTGTGCACCCGGGAGTTTCCCGCGGCGCACGGCAGGACGGAGCACGGCGAGAGCGGGCCCGGCTATCACCTGGCCGTATTACAGACCAGCGTGGACTTCTGGGAGGACGACGGCACCGAGCGCGAGGAGACCGAGACACAGTACGAGTTCGACCGGGACGGCCTGGCGGAGCGGCTGACCGAGCGGTGGGGGCCGCCGGACGCGTTCAGCCTGTGGAGCGTCTTCCGGCGGAGCGCGGAGGGCGAGGCGGTCGAGGAGCCGTGGGCGAGCCTGAGCTCGCACGTTCCCGACGTGCTGCTGTGGAAGTCCCCGGAGCGCGGCCGGTGGGTCGCCCTCGGCGTCTCCCGGTGGGACAAGGAGCTGCCCTTCCAACTCCTGGCCCTGATAACGGACATGGACCCGCCGTGACCCCCTAGAGGCGCGCCGCCGCCTCGCGCAGCCTGGCGTACTCCTCCGCCATCGTCGCCGCCGTCCAATGGGCGTTCAGACCGCTCGGGTTGGGCAGCACCCACACACGGGTGTCCCCGATCGTCCGCTCCTGCGGCCCCACCCGGGCCGTGCGGTCGCCGAACGCCGCCCGGTAGGCGGTCACCCCCACCACGGCCAGCCACCCGGGCCGCAGCCGCGTCACCTTCTCCGACAGCAGCCGGCCGCCCTCGACGTACTCCCGAGCGGTCAGCTCGTCGGCCCGCGCCGTCGCCCGCGCCACGACGTTCGTGATCCCGAGCCCGTACGACAGCAGCTCCCGCTGCTCGGCCGGTTTCAGGAGCCCGGGCGTGAACCCGGACAGGTGCAGCACCGGCCAGAAGCGGTTGCCGGGCCGGGCGAAGTGGTGGCCGGTGGCCGCCGTCATCAGCCCCGGGTTGATGCCGCAGAACAGGACGTGCAGGCCGTCCGCGACCACGTCCGGCACCAGACGGTCGCGGGCGGCCTGGAGTTCCGCCGGGGTGAAGCGGGTCAGAGGATCGCCCCCGGGGTGTAGCTCGCGGCCTGAGGGTGCCGCTTGACGAGCTCCTCGATCCGGCCGACCACCACGCCGACCTGGTCGGCCGCCGCGCCGGTGAAGGACAGCCTGTCGGCCATGAGCTGCTCCAGGGCCGCCCGGTCGAGCGGGAGGCGCTCGTCGGCGGCGAGCTTGTCCAGCAGGTCGTTGCGCTCGGCGCCCTGCTCGCGCATCGCCAGCGCCGTCGCGACGGCGTTCTCCTTGATGGCCTCGTGGGCGACCTCGCGGCCGACCCCGGCCCGCACCGCGCCCATCAGCACCTTCGTCGTGGCGAGGAACGGCAGGTAGCGGTCCAGCTCACGGGCGATCACCGCCGGGAAGGCGCCGAACTCGTCGAGGACCGTCAGGAAGGTCTCCAGCAGGCCGTCCAGGGCGAAGAACGCGTCCGGCAGCGCGACCCGGCGCACCACGGAGCAGGAGACGTCGCCCTCGTTCCACTGGTCGCCCGCCAGCTCGCCGGTCATCGAGGCGTAGCCGCGCAGGATGACCATCAGGCCGTTGACGCGCTCGCAGGAGCGGGTGTTCATCTTGTGCGGCATGGCGGAGGAGCCGACCTGCCCGGGCTTGAAGCCCTCGGTCACCAGCTCGTGGCCCGCCATCAGCCGGACGGTCTTGGCCAGCGAGGACGGCGCGGCGGCCAGCTGCACCAGCGCGGTGACGACCTCGTAGTCCAGCGAGCGCGGGTAGACCTGGCCGACCGAGGTGAAGGCCTGCGAGAAGCCCAGGTGACCGGCGATCCGCTGCTCCAGCTCGGCGAGCTTGCCCGCGTCACCACCCAGCAGGTCCAGCATGTCCTGCGCGGTACCGACCGGGCCCTTGATGCCGCGCAGCGGGTAGCGGCCCAGCAGCTCCTCGACCCGGCCGTACGCCACGAGCAGCTCGTCGGCCGCGGTCGCGAAACGCTTGCCGAGCGTGGTGGCCTGGGCGGCGACGTTGTGGGAGCGGCCGGCCATGACCAGCTCGCCGTACTCGGCGGCCAGCTTGGCCAGCCGGGCCAGGACGGCCACCGTGCGGTCGCGCACCAGCTCCAGCGAGAGCCGGATCTGCAGCTGCTCGACGTTCTCCGTCAGGTCCCGGGAGGTCATGCCCTTGTGCACGTGCTCGTGCCCGGCGAGGTCGTTGAACTCCTCGATCCGCGCCTTCACGTCGTGCCGCGTGATCTTCTCGCGCTCGGCGATCGAGGCGAGGTCGACCTGGTCGAGGACGCGTTCGTAGTCGGCGAGCGCCGCGTCGGGAACCTCGATCCCGAGGTCCTTCTGGGCTCGCAGCACGGCGAGCCAGAGCTGCCGCTCCAGCTTCACCTTCTGCTCGGGCGACCAGAGCGTGGCGAGCTCGGCGGAGGCGTAGCGTCCGGCGAGGACGTTCGGGATGCGGGGCTTGGCGGGCGCAGAAGTCACGTGTACGGAGTTTACCGTCCGTCCATACGGGCTCCGCACCGTCCATGTGATGTGGGAACGCACAGGTCAAAGCGTTGGTAGTCGCGGCTCCGCGCGCCCGTCTGTGAGATGAGTGTGAGACGGGCGCAGGATCCATCCGAGGCGGTGACGCTCCGAATTCCCCTCGCATCCGTGTTGCTAAGTAGGAACGGGTGCTGTTAGATGGAGTCATCGGCCCCCGGAAAGGGGGCGGCCCCAACGCGGTGCTACCAACACCGTGAAGGGGCCTGACGGATCACCTGCGTCAACAGGAGAACCGCTATGGCGAATCATGCCATCAGTCAGTCGTCCCTTCCCACGATCCCCGCGCAGCCGACGGCCGCCGACCAGGCGCAGTCCGCGCTTCCGGCCGGCTTCCGGCTGGTGCCCGCCGCGATCGGGCGTCCGGGCAGCGTCCAGACCGCGTGGGTGCCCTGCCCGTCGTGGTGCGTGGTGGACCACTCGGAGCGCGTCGCGTTCATCGAGGACGTCAACCACGAGGGTGAGCACCGGGGCATGTCGCTGTCCCCGTCCCGCGGTGACCGGGTGCCCCTCGAGGTGTACCTGTCGCAGTGGCCGGGCTCCGAGGAGAACGCCCAGACGTACCTGGCCGTGGACCTCGACTACGAGGTGTCGGCCTACGGCCGCACGGCGGCCCTCGCGCTCGCCGACCAGATGGTCGCGTTCGCCGAGGACGTGCGCCGGCTCGCCGGGACGCTGCCCGACGACACCGTCCGCTCGCAGGCCGACGAGGCGCTGCGCCGGGTCCGTGGGGGCCAGGCGTGAGCCGCTTCGAGCTGACCGGGCACGACCGGTACCGGATCGAGGCTGCCCGCCGTGACCTGGCCGCCGCCGAGCGGCTGGACATGTCGGACGACCGGGCGATGGCCCGGACGATCGGCCGCCTCGAGGTCGCGCTCCGGCAGCTGCTGGAGATGGTCGACGAGACGGCCGCCGAGCGCGGCGGGGGCCCGGTGCCCACGGTCGGCCCCACGGGGGTGCAGAACGTCCACGACGACGCGCCGGTGCCCTACGCGGTCGTGCGGCTCGACTACCGGGTTTCCCGGGTGGAGCTGTTCGCCGCGCTGGTGCTGGGCTTCACGGAGACGGACCCGGACCGCGACCCGGACGCGCTCACCGTCGAGGAGATCCGCCGGGACGTTGAGGCGGTGCTGGCCGGCTCTTCCTTCAGCGAGGTGTGGCTGATGGTGGAGCGGCTGGAGCGCGGCGGCTTCAGCGCCGTGCGGGACCGGGGGATGCAGGCCCTGGAGCGGGCCCTGGTCCGCGCGTACCCGGCGGGGGTGGAGTCGTGACCCGCGCGGTGACGCTGGAGACGATGGATCACGGCCTGGTCGAGGTCGAGTGCCCGCCGTGGTGCATCGGCCACGGCTGGCAGATCGGCGCCGGTATCGGCCGGAACGACATCACGCACCGGTCGGTGCGGGTGAAGACCGGCACGGTGACGGAGACCCGCGAGTGGGCGCCGCTGCTGGCGGTGTGGGTGTCGTGGGCGCCGTTCCGTGAGCTGGTGCCGGTCATCTCCCTGGTGCTGGACGCCGAGGGCGACTACCAGGCCGAGGACGGCCGCCACCTCGCCGAGGGCCTGCGCCTGGCCGCATCCCGTATCGAGGCTCTGGCGACGGAGGCGATCCGGCTGCGGGGTGAGGTGTCGTGAGCACCCCGCGCGAGTTGCTGACCGAGGAACAGCGGGCGTTCTTCCAGTGCGCCATCTCGGCCCGGGACGGGCGCCGCTGCTTCTACTGCCGCCGGAACTTCCGGCGCCGGCCGATGCGGCGGAAGACGTTCGACCACTACGTCCCGCACCGGTACTGGCCGGGCTGGGACCTCGACAACCTCGTGTTGGCCTGCGAGCGCTGCAACCTCGCGAAGGCCGACAGCCTGCCGTGGCCGCTGGTGTGGCTGCTGCTGGCCACCTTCACGCAGGACCGTTGGGAGCTGACCGCATGAGCGCGTCCCGCGTCCGCCGGCCGACCGAGGCTGCCGCTCTCGCGCGGACGGTCCGCCGCCCTGAGTACAGCCTGCCGGCGGTGTTCGCCGACATGACGACCGCGCACCGTCTGGGCGACCGTGAGGGGCTGCGGCTCCTCGCCTGCCGGGCCGTGCGCGCGACCTCCCTGGAGGTGGGGGAATGAGCACCGACATCGTGACGGGCCTTCAGGCGCCCGTCCTGGTCCGCACGGAGGTGCCGGGCCGGCCGTTCGCCTGGATCGACCCGACGCCGTACAGGGCCGACGCCAACGGCCATGTGTGGACGTTCAACGAGTCCGAGCCGTGCACGGGGGCGCACTGCCTGCTGTGCTGCGACGACCACAGCCCGGAGGCTGCGGCCCGTCGCTGCGGCGAGGCCGAACTCATCATCGTCGTCAACGAGTGCCGGGCCGCGTGGATCGCGGAGCACCGGGTCGAGGAGGGTCAGCGATGACCATCAACACCGCAGCTCGCACCGCAAGTGCTCCCCGGCCGTACACCTGTCCGCCGTGGTGCGTCATCGAGCACGGGGACAGCACGCCGGAGGACGTGTTCCACCGGTCCGCGTTCGCGTGGCTGGCGCCCAACGACGAGCGCTCGGGGCACCCCGGCCGGTGGGAGCTGAAGGCCCACATCGTCTCCCCGGAGGCGCCGGAGGACGACCTCGACGTGCCGCTGATGGTGGTCGAGACGCAGGACGGTGTGGGCGGCCACTACGTCGAGTTGGACGTCGAGCAGGTCGAGGAGTTCATCCGCCAGGGCAAGGCGTTCCTGGCGCACGTGCAGCAGCTGGGCGAGCAGCTGGCCACGGCCAGCGAGAAGGGGAAGCAGTCATGACGATCTCTCTGGAGCGGCCGGCCGCCGGTACGGCGGACCAGCACGTCAAGCCGTACTACGACATCGTCGACCCCTGCGACGAGCCGCACGCGGTACTCGACCTGCGGGTGCGGGTCTCCCGCGACCTGCTGGCCGCCGCCGTTGAGGACGCCGGCACGGGCTACTACGACGGAGAGAAGCACCCCGACGAGTGGACTGTCGAGGAGGTGCGCGCGTTCGCCATCATGACCATCGCCAACGCGTCGTCGCTGCACCTTCAGCAGAACGCCGTTCTGATGGCGCAGATGGCCGAGCCCGACTTCTACGAGCCCGTCACGCGGGAGTACGTGCTCGCGATCTACCGGGCCGTCGACCGGGCCTTCCCGAAGGCCGACTGAGCCGCAGGTCGAATCCCAAATCCCCCCTCTCTTCGGAGGGGGGTGCGGGGCGGCATCGTCCCAGCATGCTGCTCAAATGCCCCCCTCTCCGGAGGGGGGCATGGGAGGGCCTGAACGGCAGGTGGAATCCCTTCGACTCCGTGCCGCCGAGGGCCGGAAACTCCCAGCGTGCTACCGATCTGTCACCCCTCGGATCTGCGTTGCTCAGACGGCTGCGCAGACGCCCCTCAGGACGGCTCCGCCGCAGCGTCATCGCAAATGCCCCGGCCCTCGACGGGCGGGGAAGTTGCCTGCGTGCGATCCAAATCAAGGCGCCTCGGGCGACGTCCCGCGGCGGCCGTCGACAACCTCCTACCGCCCTTTACCCCCAAGGGGTCCGGCAGACGGCCGGGCCCCGGAGAGGACCCCATGAAACTGTTCCGGCGAGACTGGTCGAGCACGCCGTTCGGCGGCTTCAGCAACAGCCCCGACTGTGACGACTGCGGCGGCCCCTACGAGAACTACGCCGCGACGGATGACATCTGGTACCGGCAGGCTCGGGCCCGCTCGAACACGGTGCTGTGCATCCCGTGTCTGGAGAAGCGGCTCCGCCGTCGGCTCACCGCGGCGGACTTCAAGCCGGAGGCGACCGCCAACGACCCGCGCTCGAGCCAGTGGCGGCACACCGACGTCTTCAAGGACCGGGCCCACGGCTGGACGTACAAGCCGTACTAGCCCGCACCTATGAGGCTCTGCCCCACAGCCGCCCCCGAACCGTGGGCGTATCCCCACGGACGACCGAGGCCCCCCGTACCGTGCCCGACGCAACCGGGCACGGTACGGGGGCCTTTCGGCGTGCCAGGGGGGTCGTGACGGGGTTGTGATTCCGGGCCTCGAGGTCGTGACGGGGTTGTGATTCCGGGCCTCGAGGTCGTGACGCCGTAACGACCCATCACAACCCTCATCACGGCCTCGACCAGGGGAATCACGACCCCGTCACGACCCTGGTCACGGCCTCCGTGACCACCGTGACCATCCAGGTCAGACCCGTGACCCTCACCGTGATTGACCGTGATTCTGGGGCCGGCCACCGTGACGACGCACCGGTGCATCACGGTGGCCGTCACGGTCACGACCTGCGGCGCAACGGTGCTATCACGGACGTCGCCAGGGTGGACATGGGAGGGTTTGCCCCCCGGTCTGTCGGGTGGTCGGAGGGCGGTCGACGGCCCGCTCCGGGTGGTCGGTCGACCGGGTGGCCGCCCTCGTCGACCACCCGACAGACCGGGGCAAACCCACTGCTCTCCACCCTGCTCAGCGACTGCTCACGCTGCTCGACCGCAGGTCACAGCCGCTCAGGCTGCTGCTCACGGCCTGCTCACCGACTGCTCTGAGCAGCCCCTGATCAGGTGGCTGAGCAGCCCTGACCTGCGGCGGAGCATCCGTGAGCAGGTGTCTGAGCAGTGCGGGTACGGGATGGTTTGTCCACCCCGTACCCGCCCCCTCTCAGGTCGCGTTGATGACGGAGATGAGCCGCTGCTGCCCGGCCTGCATGACCTGCTCCGCCTCCCCGCGGACCCGGCCGAGGAACTCGCCGGAGTCGAGGTACAGGTTGCCCTCGAAGTGCGACGGGCCCGAGGCGCCGTCCGCCCCGCGCGCCGCGGCCCCTTGGATCGCGGACCACTGCTGCGGCGTCAGCACTGCCTCCGGCTGGCCGAGCCCGTTGTACATGAGGTTCATGCCGGGTGGCATCCACCCGCCGCTGTCGTAGCCGGCCGGAGGCCGGTTGGCGTTGGCCTGCTGGACGTTGGTGATGTTGCCGTAACGAGCCACGATGTAGCGGATCGCTGCCGCCACGTTCGCCACCGGGTCGAGGATGCCCCTGCTGCGCAGAGACCTCGGGACATAGGCGTTGAACGTCCCCGGGATCGTCTGGGCCAAGCCCTGGCTGGGGTGACCGGCCTTGGCATTGCTGTCCCATCGGTTGATCGCCCGCGGGTTCCAGCCGGACTCGCGCGTGATCAGCGTGTTGAGGCCCGCCTGCCACTGCGCGAGCACGCCGGGCGGAGGAACGTGCGCAGCGGCGAGCGCCTGGCTGATGACAGCCAGGCGGCTGCCTTTCGGGATGACCCCGCCGATCGACGACGCGGACCGCTTGTCACCCTCCTTGCCTGCACCGACCAGCTTGGATACGGCATCCTTCATCAGGCTCTTCAGTAGGCCGACAAACCCTATCTTCCCGCCGGGGATGGCGTCGATCAGCGGGTTGACGACATGCTTCACGCCGGCCTGGACGGCGCCGCCGAAGGTGTCGGCGAGCCACTTCGTTCCCTTCTTCACCTTGTCCCAGGTGCTGCCGAGGACGTCGCCGATGCCGTCGAAGATGCCGCCGCCCTTGAAGCCGAGCATCGAGCGCACGCCGCCGATGCCGCCCTGGCGGGCCGCCGCGTTCATGGCGTTGACGTAGCCGGCCCCGACCGCGCGGGTCCACTCCGGCCGCATGATGGCCTCGCCGCCGCTGAGGGCGACGGGGCCGCGGGTGGAGGGCACCATGTGCACGTCGCGGCCCGGCGTGTAGCCGGGCATGATGCCGCCGGTGGCGAAGCCCTTGATCTCGTCGAGGTGCTTGCCGCCGAAGGCGTCGGTGACCAGGTTCCAGACCTTGCGGATGCCCTTGTTGTAGACCGTGTTGACCACGAATGCGACGGGGATCTTCGCAATGTCCTTGATCTTGTCCCAGGCGGTCTTGATGCCCTTGCGTGCCTCGTCGAATGCGCCGACGATCCTGTTCTTCAGGGTCGTTCCCCAGCCGGGGATCGTCTTCGTGAAGAAATCCCTGATCGGGTAGATGGTCCACCGCTTGATCGACGACCAGATGCTGCTGATGCCGTCCCGCATCGCACCCCAGTGCTTGATGACGTACACGACGGCCAGCCCGATGGGGCCGGTCAGCGCACCCAGGATCCACGGCCAGTTGCGCTTCACCCAGTCCAGGAGCGAGCGGAAGACGCTGGGGATGGTCTTGGTGAAGAAATCGGAGAACGGGCCTGAGAACCAGTCGACGACTGCCTTTCCGCCCGCCTTGATGCCGTCCCAGACAGCCTTCACAGCGTCCCGGAACCAGTCGAAGTGTTTCCACATGTAGAGCACGGCCAGGACGACCGCAGTGATGCCGAGGATGATCCAGCCCCACGGGCCGGCCTTGCTGATGAGCGCGAACGCCTCCATGGCAGCGTTCACCGCCCACTGCCCCAGCGCCCACAGCTTCGTTGCCACGATCAGGCCGTAGATGACCGGGACCAGGCCCGGCACGTTCTGAGCGAGCCAGCCGATGCCCTGCGCGAGGCCGCCGATCACCTTCAGCAGCGGGCCCGAGACGGGGGCCAGGGCGGTACCGATCGACAGGACAGCGCCCGCGATCTTCCCCAGCGTGTCAGCGACGACCGGACCCATCTCCGAGGCGTAGCTGAGGAACTTCTCGAATGCCGGGGAGCCCTTCAGGCTCTTACCCCAGGCGGCGAACTTCTGGGTGATGGTCTGCATCCCGCCGCTGATGCCGTCCATATGCGGCAGGAAGGCGTCAATGATCCCGGCAATGCCGGTCATGACGTTGCCGAACGCCACCCCGAAGCCGATGATCGCAGGCTTCACCGACTTCGTCAGATCCTGGTAGAAGCCCTTCCAGAACGGCGTCTTCAGCTGCGCCGACGCCTTGTCCATCAGCGTCTGGATGGCGCCCGCGGCCTGTAGGACGAACGGCGTCAGCTTCGGCAGAATCCCCGTGATGCCCTGCAAAGCCCGCGTGAAGAGCGGCATCACCGCAGGCTGCAGGCTCTTCGACCAGGCGCCGAATGCGTCCCGCAGATGCAGGTAGGCGTCCATCGTCTGCCGCGCGGCCGGCGTCAGCTTCGCCAGCTCCGCCTGGTACTTCGCTTGCGCCGTGGCCGCCGCGTTCGCGCCGCCCACCGACGACAACTGCGCCTGCTTCAGCTGCCGCTGCGCACTCGCCGCCTGCTCTGCCGCCTGCTGCTGAGCGTTCGCCACGTTCGCCTGCGCGTCCGCGATCCGCTGCTGCGCCTGCGCGATCTGCTGCGCGTTCTGCTGCGCGGTACGCGCCTGATCGGCCTGAGCGTCCTTCAGCGCCCGCGTCCTGTCGGCCACGGCCTGCTGCGCCTGGGCGACCTGCGCCTGAGCGTCCTTGACGGTCTTGGAGCCGTCCACTCCGGCCTTGTTCGCGGCCTTCGTCTCCTTATCCAGCCGCTGCGTCTCGGTCGTCTGTTCCTTCACCCGCTGGACGGCCTGGTCGTAGGCGAGGAGAGCCTTCCGCTTGTCGAGCTCGGTGGCGTTGGCGTTGCTCAGGACAGCATCCCGCTGGGCGGTCGCCTCGGTGAGCGCAATCTCCGCGTCCTGCTGGGACAGCTTCGCGTCCGTGAGCCGGTTGTTCAGGTCCTCCAGCTGCTGTGTGGCCTGCACACGGGCCGCCGTCAGATCCTTCTGAGCCTGCGCCGCCGACTTCTGGGCGTCCGCGAGAGAACGTTCGGCGTCCTCGACGGCACGTGCCGCCTGCTGGGACCTCAGGGACGCCTGAGCCGCCACCTGGGCGGCCTGCTGGCGGGCCTGCGTCACCTGAGCCTGCGCCTGCGCGATCTGCCGGGCCCCATTGCGCTCCGCGGCCGTCACAGCCTGCTGAGCCGATGCCAGCTGCAGAGCCCTCGAGGAGGCCTGCGCCGCAGCCTGTCCGCCGGTTGCCGTCGACTGCGCCGCCGCATCCTGAGCGGCCTTCTGTGCCTGCAGCACCGTGCCGATCTGCTTGATGGCGGGCACCGCCACCAGGGCCAGCGAGCCGATACCCGCGGCAGCAGCCACACCAGCCGCAGCAATCGCCCCCAGCCCCGCGGCCACCACCGGCAGCACGGGGATGATGGCCGGACCGAACGCAATCGCCGCCGTCGTCAGCGCGTTGAAATTCGCGGCGGCCGAGTGCGTGTCCACGTCCACGTCGACCGACTGGCCGTCCAGCCGGTTGATCTCAGCCTGGAACGCGGCCAGCTGTGCTGAGGCGGCCCCAGCATCCACACGAACCTGCACGTTCGCGTCCGACGCGGACAGGCGGGCCAGACGCTCTCGAAGCCGGTCCATAGCCGCAAACGCGTCCGCCTCGGACACGTCGATACCTATCCGCACATCCCGCAGCGCCTGGAGCTGCGTGCGGATCTGCGCGATCTCACGGTCCGCGTCCGAGCTGTTCGCGTGCAGCCGTACCTCGGGCAGGTCCCGCAGCGCCGCTTCCAGCCGGCCCTTGAAGCTGCGGGCGAACGCGCTGCCCGTCGCCGTGCCCTGCCGGGCCGCGGGCGCCTGCGCCTGACGGCCGCCGTTCTGGATGCCGTCCCGGACAGCACCCTGAAGACCGGCCTGCACGTACCGGCCGATCACCCGGCCGATCTCGTCGCCGACCCGGGAAGCGGCCGGCTCAAGGCCCGCACGCATACGGGCGTAGATGTTCCTGGTGTTCGGGATGACGTCGACCTCGACGGATCCCACGCTGATAGCCATGGCTGCCCCTTTCGGCAGTCCGTTCGGCGCGGGCCTGAAAGGGTCGAGAGAAGATCGTTAACGCAGTTTGATCGGCCGGGACCGGTGCACGGTCGTGCCGCGGTTCACCCTGGGGCGGGAGCCCTGCCCCGGCTCCTCCCGGACCGGGCTCGTATTCGAAACCTGGCCGGGCTCAGGTTTCGAAGCCGTGAGCAGGTCGGGCTCTGGAGGGGTGACCCGCTCGGGCAGGGCGCGCTCATCGACACCCCGCTCGGCGGCCCACGCCCGCCGGGCCTGCCGCCAGTCGAACAGCCCCAGGTACCAGCAGCTGTACCAGGGCGCCAGATCATCCGGCTCCGGCTCCGGCCGCCAGTCCCGCCAGTCGTAGCGGGCCAGCTCCTCCGGCACGCCCCCGGAAGCCGACAGACGGCGCTTCACGAGACGGACCGCACACCGTAGGAGCCGCGGGCAGCACCGCGACGCTGCGGCCGGCCGTCCTCCTCGCCCGACGGCATCCGCAGCGAAGCCAGCAGCCGGGCCAGCACCAGAGACTGCTGCCGGTGCTCCGTGATCCAAGGGGCCGTCACCTGCTCCCCCTTGGCGTTGAACACGGTCAGCTCCGCGCCCTCCGCCCGGCGGGCCAGCCGGTCCAACAGGTCCGCTGTACGGCACGCCTGCAGCAGCAGCAGCTGCTCGTGCACGTCCAGGTCGAAGTCGCCGGCCACCGACTCCCACAGTCGGGTGCCCGACTCGTCCAGGCCGACGGGCACGGGCGTTACGGATGCAGCGCTCTGACCTGCGGCGATGTTCAGATGGGTCATGGTCGGTACCTCCTAGGTCCCTGACAGACTGTCAAGGCGTTGGGCATTCCCGCAGGTCAGCGGGGGTCTAGGGAGCGTTTCAGGGTTCGGCCACAGTCAGGGGCTATACCTTGCCGATCCCCGCAGGGGCCGGTAGGCCCCCACCCCCCAGGGTCGAGCGGGTGCCCCGGACGACGCGCGGCCGTCCGGGGCGGTCGGCGCTGGTGCGGCTTGGCTGGTAGCCCGAGAGCGCCGCACCATCGGTCTCAGTGATCGTCATGCCTGCGAACCTGAGTGCCGTTGACGCCGAGTTCATGGGTCACGCTGCCAGCGACCGCTGCACGCGTGACAGGGCAGACGACAGCCTGCCTCCGTGGAGCCTGGTGACCTCGGCGTCCCGCCATGCCTGCACCTGCTCGGCCCGCTCCCGTACCTGACCCGGTGTGGCCAGGCTCAGGGTGATGGGCTCGGCGCGCACGAGGTGCACCCATCGGGCGACAGGCTGGTGCTTGAGCTCCCGCCACTCGGCGAGCAGTGGAGCGAGCTCCTTCCACCTGCCTGCCATCACCTCCTCGACGGTGGGCTCGGGCAGGTAGGCGATGGCGTACAGGGCGTTGTCCTGGCCGCCGTCGTGGCCGCCTGCTCGGGCGATGGTGTTGCGGTCGGCCACCAGCTGGTCGAGCTGTACCGCCGCTGCCTCCGCCCGCTGGTAGGGGGCGGTGACGGCCGTGTCCGTCCAGGTGATCCGCTCGGTGCGCACGTCGTCGGGCAGCTGCCCGGCGGCCTGCGCGAGAGCCGCAGTGAGGGCCTGGAACTCTTCGTTCATGCCGGAGATCCAGTCGGGCACGGCGTCGGCCACAGCAGCGGCGTAGGCCTGCTCGGCGTCGTCGGCGAACTGGGCGGCGGCCGTGCGGGTGAGGGCGGCCTGCTGCATCTGCAGGGCGTACTCGGCGATGGCCTGCTCGACGCCGGCCGGGTCGGTGGGCAGCGCGGGCCGGGCCGGGGTGGCGAGACGCTGGGCGCGGGCCACGGCGTCGCGGACGGCCGCTGCCTTCTGCACGGGCTTGGGGATGACCAGGCGGCGCCGCTCGGCGGCCTCGACGGCTTGCAGGTGCGTGGTCACGCGACCTCCCCTCCGAAGGTGGCGGCGGCGGCCTGCGCGTCGGCGTCGGCCAGGCGCGGGCTGTAGCCGCTGCCGAAGGCGGGCCGGGCGGGCTCCTCGCCGTCCAGGGCGGTCTGGGCGAGCCGGTCGAGCTCCCACGGGCTGGCCGTGGCCATGCCGGGCGGGGTGGGCACCATCGACCCGAAGCTGTGGGCGAGCTGGTATTCCCTGCTGTCGGGGTCGGGCAGGGCGTTGAACTCCTCGACGGACCGCCGGAAGTGCGGCCGGGCGTCGGCGTAGGCGTTGAGGACGTCGCTCCAGCCCCACTCGTTGGCGCGCTTGGCGATCGCCTGGGCGAGGATGCCGTCGCCCTGCTCCAGAGCGTTCTGGAGCGCCGTCTGCGCGGTGCGCGGGTCGTCGAGTTCGTTGGCCCGGTCGGTGGCGCCGCGGCGGGCGAGGAGCGTGTTGGGGTCGCTGCTGTCGGCGTGCCCGAACATGTGCCGCTGGAGGCCGGCCCGCCGGTCGCGGATCTGCTGCGTCTCGGCGGCGGCGAGCTGCTCGACAGCCTGCTGAGCTTCCTTGTACGCCTTCGCGGCGAGCACCCGCTTGGCGTGGTCGCTGTAGGAGCGGCTTGCCTGGATGCGGTCGAGCTTGGCGTTGTACGCGGTGATGATCTGTTCGCGGGTCATGAGGTGCTTCCTTCGGTTGCTGCGGTGCGGGCGATCTCCTGGGTTTCGTCGATGGCCCGCTGAACGGCGTGAGGGGGGAACGTTTCGCGGATGAGGCCGGCCATGGCGAGGATGGAGCCTTCACAGGCGGCCATGACCATCTCGGGCGGCAGGGTGTGCAGGAGGAGCCGGAGACCGGTCTCGTCGTCGCGGAGGGCCGCCGCGGTGGCGAGGGCCGCTGTCCGCAGGTACTGGGCTTCGGTCGTCATGCGTCCTCCCCCGGGATGCTGGGGACGCCGCGGCGGCGGGGGCACTGGTCGAGGTGGCTGTTGCCGCAGGACGCCCGTTTGCGGCAGAGGGCCGTGCCACAGCCGAGCGGGCACCGCTGGTAGGTGCCGCGCCGCTGCGGGCGGGCGCACTGCCCGCAGTAGATCCGCTTCAGCTTCGCCCTGTGCCGTGCCGCGACGCCGGCCTGCCGGTTGGCGTCGAGCTCGGCCCGCTGCTGCCTCTGCTGCTGCCGCTTGTTCCTCGCCGCGGCTATCGCGGCCTGCACCTGCTGATCCACGTGGGAGGTCACTCGGTCACCACCGTGACGCCGCGCTCCGGACCCTCAGTCCGGTACCACTCGAACGTGGTGAGGGCGTGGCCGTTGACCACGAACACGGGCTGGACGTCGGTGTCCATGCCGTCAGCGTCCACGTAGCTGCAGACGACCGCCCAAGCGACGACGGGGAACGTGTCGTTGGGCAGGTCGGAGATCTTCACAACGGTGCCGGGGGATGCGGCTGTGAGGGAGAGGGGGCTTCCTGCTGTGAACTTCACGGTGACTCCTGGTCTGTGGTGGCTGCCAGAGAGGGCAGCAACGGGAGGAAGTGGGGGGCTCCGGTCGGCTCGTGGCCGACTGCTTCGTCTCTCTACACACGCTGGGAGGTGATGAAATTGGTGATATTGGATCTGACCTGCTGTTTTGTAGTGACGAGATTGGTGACGAGATTGGGAGTCGGGGTGACGAGATTGGTGAAATTGGGCCGTCAATCTCGTCACTCAATCTCGTCAATCTCGTCACCCCCCTGATCTTGTGGAACCGCAGGTCAGGCCCAATCCCGTCAATCCCGTCAATCACGTCAGCGTGTGTCTAGGGACGTCGGCAGGGACCAGATGGCGCGCTTCTCCTTCCCGAAGCCGAGGTTGGTCGAGGTGAGCTTCAGGCGCCTCTTGGCGCGGTCCATGGCGGATGCGCTGAACCCTGCTTCCTTGGCGTGCTGCTTGATCTCCTTGGCGTCCGCTTCGCCGCCGAGGTCGGTGAGGTACTCGCGCAGCCACACGGCTGCCTCGTTGGTCTCCTCGCGGCCGACGTCGGGTTCGTTCTCGTTGCGCATGACCTCCCTGACGGAGGTGGTGACCTCGTCGCCGAGGACGAACCGGGAGACGTAGGACGGCCCTTCGGGGGTGTCGATGGTCACCGGCTGGATCGCGTACTCGTGGGAGGGCAGCCCGAGCCGTCCGAGGTTGTTCTTCTCCAGCGACATGACGAGGCGCTCGTCGCCCTGCTCGTCCTCGTGGCGGGCGAACGCGATCAGGCAGCGGATCAGCTGCCCGAAGGCGCCCGACCCGGCCACCCGGGCGAGGGGATCAGAGCCGCCGGCCTTGGTGAAGTGGGCCAGGCCGAGGATTGTGAACCGGTGCCGGTCGGCTGCGTCGACGAGGGGCTCCAGCGCCTGCCGGACTTCAGCGGCCCGGTAGTCGTTGATGGTCTTGTCGATGTACGACAGCAGCGGGTCCATGACGAGCAGGGCGACGCTGTGCGCTTCGGCCTCCTTGCCGAGGAGCGATGTGTCTACGGGGAGGGAGAGGCGCGCGTGCGGCTCCTCGTCGTCCTGCACGCTGACGTGGAAGACGAGTTCCATGTCGGCGTCGGCCGCGATGAGCCGGGGCGCAATGGTGTACGCCCACGAGTCCTCGGCCGCCGCGTAGATGACCGGCCGGGGCTTGCCGTACAGCTCCCCGGGCAGCAGGCCGCGGGTGATCTGGGCGGTGAGCCAGACCGCATACTGCGACTTGCCGAGTCCGGGCCCGCCAGCCGCGAGGACGAGGGAGTGCATTGGGATCCGGCCGTGCGACGTGGGCGTCGCGCCCTCGGGGGTCGTGTCCCACAGCCAGCGGACCGGGCGAATCTTGATTCCGGAGGCGGGCCGCAGCAGCAGACCACGCTTCTGCGGCTGCAGCTGCTCGGTTCCTTGCACGACGGTGAGGCGGGGCTCATCGGGTACACCTCCCTCCCAGCCCGGGGGCCACATATCGGGGTGAGTCACGCGGCCTCCTGGTGGGTGTCGCGGTGCGTGAGGTACCGGCCGGGCTGGCCCGGTACGCGGATGGGCGGCCAGCCGGGCGTGGCCTGCAACTGGTGCGGGGGCTGAGGCTTGGCGAGCCGGTCGAGTTCTGCTCGGCTGCGGTGCCCGACGAGGTTGGGCGTCCGTCCCAGCTGCTTCAGCCAGGTGATGAGCTCTTCCTCGTCGCCGTACTTGCGCCACATTTCGGCGGCCTCGAGGGCGCCTGCCAACCGACGGGGGTCGTCGGGGTCGAGGGCCACCCATTCGGGGCTGCCGTACTTGGGGAAGTCCCGGTCGAGCCATGCGGTCTTGGCGTTGGCCCACAGCGCGGCGAACTCTCCCGGCTCCACTTCGGGGGCGGTGACCGGATCAGTAGTCCGGTCGTCCTGGCCGCAGCCCGCGGCCGTGCAGTCGAGGGGATCCCGGTGGCCGCAGTCGAGCGGTTCGCACCGTCCGGCGGCTTCGCGTCGGCGCCGCACCTGCTCTACGATGGGCGAAGCTTCGCCCGCCGCGAGGTTTCCACGGTCCCTAGGTGATTCCAGCACCTGGGGGCCGTTCTCGTCCGTGGTCATGCGGCTTCCGTCTCCCCCTCCGGCGTCTTGTGGGTTTCGCCGGACAGCAGGCGGACCAGGTCTGCGGTGATGACTACGTGCCGCGTGCCGAGAGGGATCGTCTTGACGGGGCTGTCGCCGCGCTTGACGCGTTCGTACAGATGGGCCCGGCTGCAGCCGATCGCGCGGGCGGCTTCGGTCACGCTGACCGTGGCGGGCCACTTGCGGACCTCGGCGAGCGTGGGCTGAGACGGCTTCTTCACGCTGCCCTCCCCGGGGTGACCGTGCATTCGGCGAGGAACTGTTCGATGGCGCTGCGCCGGTAGAACACGCGGCCAGCGCGTCCCCTCCCGGTCTTCAGGTACGCGGGGCCTTCGCCCCGCCAGCGCCGTTCTGCGAGCGCCGATGTCGACCCGAGGACGGGGTACTGCTCGGCGACCTGCTTCGGTGACAGGAACTCTTCCTGCACGCGAACCCTCCTTTCAGCATCATTCGTTGCTAAAGTGCATCATCTGTTCCTAGAATGCACCCATGGAGACTCTAGCACCCCAGACCGGCTGTGCAACAAGGTCAGAGCTGTTGCTTAACCTGCTTCCTATGGCAGAGCAGCAGCGCGGGCGTCGCGCTATCGAGGTAGGCCCCACCGGACAGGCCGTCGCGGCGAACATCGCCCGCTTGCGCGAACGTCGAGGACTCACCACCCGTCAGCTGTCCGGCGAGCTTGAGCGCGCCGGCCGTAGCATCCCCGCTTCGGGGATCACGCGCATGGAGAAGGGCGAACGCGTCGTCACCGCAGACGAACTCGTTGCTCTCGCCGTCGCTTTCGGCGTCAGCCCGTCGGCGCTGCTGCTGCCGCTCACGGACAGGAGCAGCGACCCCGTGGAGGTGACGGGCGGGGGCACCGTGTCTGCTGGCGACGCTTGGTCGTGGGCGAACGGCGAGCGCCCGCTCCGATTCTCAGAGGGGGCCGAGCGCAGGGAGATGGTCGAGCACCAGCTGTACGGCCGACCGCAGTGGTTGTACGAGCGCAGCCCGGAGCGACTGCAGGCGAAGCGGCAGTTCTTCGAGCAGTTGGCCGACTGGGGCGCTGTCGACCTGGACGTCGTCAAGCGAACCGACCCGGCGCCGTGGGAGGACAGGAAGAGCGACGATGCCTGACCCGAAGCGGATCGTCCTGCAGAGTGGCAAGGTGCGCTATCGCGCGGTTGTCGACGCCGGCCGCGACGAGAACGGCAAGCGGGTTCAGCTCACGATCACGCGGGACACGAAGACCGAGGTCAAGGAGGAGTGCGCCCGGATCATCGCCGAGCGGTCCGCGGGTACCTTCATCGCCCCCAACAAGATCACGCTGGGGGAGTGGCTGGATGAGTGGCTGGAGTTCAAGCGGCGGGACGTCGAGGAGACGACGATCCGCACGTACCGGCTCGCCCTGGTCCACGTGCGCGAGCGCCTCGGGCACATCCGACTGCAGGAACTGACCGAGGACCATGTTCGGGACTTCATTGACGGCCTGGTGGCCAGCGGCCGCCGCAAGGGCGGTGCCCCCGGCTCACGGCTCGCCGTGTCCTATGTCGAGGGTGTCCTGACCAGGCTGCGGGAGGCGCTCAGCCGGGCTGTGGTCCGCCGACTCATTGCCGTCAGCCCTGCCATGCACGTCCGTGTCGCGCTGGCCGACAAGAAGACGGACAAGCGGGAGCGGGACCGGCCGAAGCCGTGGACGGTCGAGGAGGTGCAGCGGTTCATCAAAGGCATCGAGGGCGATCGGTTGTACGCGCCGATGCTGCTGTCCCTGATGGGCCTGCGGCCAGCCGAAGTGTGCGGTCAGCGATGGGCGGACATTGACTTGCAGCTGGGCACGCTGGAGATGACGAACACCCGGACGATGGTCGGCAACGTCAAGGTGCTGGAGAAGGATGCGAAGACGGCAGCTGGGGAGCGCGTTCTGCCGCTGCCATCGAGGGCGCTGGAGGCGCTGAAGCGGCTTCGTGCTCAGCAGGCCCGGGAGAAGCTGGCCGCGGGGGAGGCGTACACCGATACCGGGTACGTCGTCGTCAACGAGCTGGGCATGGCGGTGAACACGCGGCAGCTGCGAGAGCACGCGTACCGGGCGATGCGCAGGATCGGCCTGCGGCAGGTTCGTCTGTACGACGCCCGGCACTCCTGCCTCACCTACCTGGCCGTCAACGGCGTCCCCGACGTCGTCCTGGCCGCGTGGGCGGGGCATACGAACGCCTCGTTCACCAAGCGTAAGTACGTCCACGTGGCGGCCGAGGACATGAGGGCCGCGGCGGCAGCGTGGGACAGCTTCCACGGAGGTGAGCAGAAGACCCCCGTGTGAGAGATCGTGAGAAACGATCTCCGCTAGTCCAGAGAAAACACCTGTTGACCTGCGGTGAATCATCGCAAGGCAGAACAGTGTACGGATTCTACTGGCGATTCGTGCAGGCCAGCGCCACGGTCCGGTTCGGCGGAAGCTACGAGACCCAGGTCACGCCGCTCGCGTCACCGGTCGTGGCCGGCACGTCCGTGTGCGATCACCCGGGTGGCCGCGGGGACGCTACTGGGCCGGGCCCTCGTACGGCAGCAGCTCGGGCCGCTTGGCGGGGAGGCCGTCGCCGGAGGAGCGGCCGGTCAGCCGCCGCCCTATCCAGGGCAGCAGGTGCTGCCGGGCGAACCGTGCGTCCGCCATGCGCCGGGTGACCCAGCCCGGCGGCACGGTGGCCGCCATCGGAGTCCGCCATTCCGGGTCCTCGGCTTCGAGGCCGAGCGTCTGCCAGACGGCCTCGGCGACCCGGCGGTGCCCCTCGGCGGTCAGATGCAGCCGGTCCACGTCCCACAGCCGGGGGTCGGCCAGTGAGGGCGCCCCGTACAGGTCGACCACCAGCGCGCCGTGCCGTGCGGCGAGCTCGTCGACACAGGCGAACAGCTCCTCCATCCGCGGCCGGAACCGCTCGAGGACCGGACCCTGCCGGCCGGGGCTGCGCATCAGCACCAGCTGCTTGCACGAGGGCGCCAGCCGCTCCACGGCCTCCGTGAGCAGCCCCCGTACCCGTCCCATGTCGCACTTGGGCCGCAGCGTGTCGTTGAGACCGCCCACCAGCGTGATCACGTCGGCCCCCATGGCGGCCGCCACGGGTACCTGCTCGTCGACGATCTGTCCGATCAGCTTGCCGCGCACCGCGAGGTTGGCGTACCGGAATCCGGGGCTCCGGGCGGCCATCCGCGCGGCGAGGAGGTCGGCCCAGCCCCGGTAGGAGCCGTCGGGCAGCAGGTCCGACATGCCTTCGGTGAAGGAGTCCCCGACGGCGACGAGGCTGGTGTGTGCGGGAGGGGGCGCGGCATTCGTCTGCATGGCGACAGCGATGCTATCCCGGCTCCCTACCCGCCGGTCGGGGGGCCCCGCCGGGGGCCCCGGCCCCCGGCCCCCCCCGGCCCCCGCGCGCAGACCCCCGACG